>NZ_PSTO01000019.1:0-67017 GCF_002930975.1 Rathayibacter sp. AY1A3
GGAGCGCGCGGCGAGGGAGCGGGGGAGGGCGGCGCGTAGACTGGGGCGGCCATGATCCAGACTCTCGACCTCCGCGGCCGTCGTCCCTCCTCCGCCGAGCTCCTCGCCCTCGTGCCCCGCAATCCGGGCACCTCCGCCTCCGTCGGGCCCGTCGTCGCCGAGCTGATCGCCGACGTCCGAGAACGCGGCGCGGAGGCGCTCCTCGACCAGGCGGAGCGGCTGGACGGCGTGCGCCCCCCGCACCTCCGCGTGCCCGCCGAGCAGATCGCCGAGGCGCTCGACCGCCTCGACCCGGCCATCCGCAGCGCACTCGAGGAGGCGATCGCGCGCGTCCGCCGCGCCAGCGCCGCGCAGATCCCCCCGCCCCGGACCACCGAGCTCGACGACGGCGCCACGGTCACCCAGCGCTGGCAGCCCGTCGCCCGCGCCGGGCTGTACGTCCCCGGCGGCAAGGCGGTCTACCCGTCGAGCGTCGTCATGAACGCCGTGCCCGCGCAGGCCGCCGGAGTCGCCTCCATCGCCCTGGTCTCGCCGCCGCAGAAGGCGTTCGGCGGCTCCGTCCACCCCACGATCCTCGCGGCGGCCGCTCTGCTCGGCATCGACGAGGTCTATGCGATCGGAGGCGCCGGAGCCGTCGCCGCGCTGGCCTACGGCGTCGACTCGATCGGGCTGGATCCCGTCAGCATCATCACCGGGCCGGGCAACGTCTGGGTCACCACCGCGAAGCGCCAGGTGCTCGGCCAGGTCGGCATCGACTCCGAGGCGGGCCCGACCGAGATCCTCGTGATCGCCGACGACTCCGCCGACCCGCGCCTGGTCGCAGCCGACCTGGTCAGCCAGGCCGAGCACGACGAGGCCGCCTCCGCGGTCCTGGTCACCGACAGCGCCGAGCTCGCCGCCGCCGTCGAGCGCGAGGTCGCCGTCCAGGCCGCCGCCACCCACCACGCGGAGCGCGTGGCCATCGCGCTCGACGGCCCGCAGTCCGCGCTCGTGATCGTCGACGACCTCGAGCTCGCCTGCGCGTTCAGCGACGCCTACGGCCCCGAGCACCTCGAGCTGCACACGGCCGACCCCGTCGCGACCGCCGAGCGGATCCACGACGCCGGCGCGATCTTCCTCGGCCCGACCACCCCGGTGAGCCTGGGCGACTACCTCGCCGGCTCCAACCACGTGCTCCCGACCCTCGGGCAGGCGCGCTTCTCGTCCGGGCTCGGCGCCTACACCTTCCTCCGGCCGCAGCAGGTGATCTCGTACGACCGCGGTGCGCTCGAGCGCGTCGCCCCGCACATCCGCGCTCTCAGCGACGCCGAGGCGCTGCCCGCCCACGGCGACGCCGTCGACGCCCGCTTCGCCTGAGACCGAGAGGCCCTCGATGTTCTGCCCCTTCTGCCGGCACCCCGACTCCCGAGTGATCGACTCGCGCACGAGCGACGACGGCCTCTCGATCCGCCGCCGCCGGCAGTGCCCGTCGTGCGGCCGGCGCTTCTCGACGACCGAGACCGCGAGCCTCGTCGTGATCAAGCGCAGCGGAGTCGTGGAACCGTTCAGCCGCGAGAAGATCGTCAGCGGCGTCCGGAAGGCCTGCCAGGGCCGACCCGTCACCGACACCGATCTGGCCGTGCTCGCGCAGCGGGTGGAGGAGAGCATCCGCTCCACGGGCGCCTCGCAGATCGACGCGAACGACATCGGCCTCGCCATCCTGCCGCCGCTGCGCGAGCTCGACGAGGTCGCCTACCTCCGCTTCGCGAGCGTCTACCAGGCGTTCGACTCGCTGGACGACTTCGAGTCGGCGATCACCCTGCTCCGCGCCGAGCGCACCTCCGTGCCCCACAGCGCCGACGAGATCTGAGGCCCGGGTGTACCCGCTCCTGTTCCGCACCGTCCTGCGCCGCCTCGACCCGGAGCGGGCGCACCACCTGAGCTTCCCGGTGATCCGGGCCCTCGGAGCCCTCGCTCCGGTCCTGCGCCGGACCACCGTCCCGCGCGGAACGCCCGCGGTAGAGACGCTCGGCCTCCGCTTCGAGACCCCGTTCGGCGTCGCGGCCGGCTTCGACAAGGACGCCACCGCGGTCCTGGGCTTCGGCGCGCTCGGCTTCGGACACGTCGAGGTCGGGACCCTGACCGCTCGGGCGCAGCCGGGCAACGACCGGCCGCGCCTCTTCCGGCTGATCGCGGACCGCGCCGTCGTCAACAGGATGGGCTTCAACAATCACGGCGCCGAGGCCGCGGCGCAACGGCTGATCCGGCTGCGCAGCGCGCGCCGCCGCCCCGTGATCGGCGTGAACATCGGCAAGAGCCGGGTGGTCGAGGTGGACGACGCGATCGAGGACTACCTGATCAGCACGCGCCTGCTCGCGCCGCTCGCCGACTACCTCGTCGTGAACGTCAGCTCGCCGAACACCCCCGGGCTCCGCGGCCTGCAGGAGATCGACCGCCTCGAGCCGCTCCTCGCGGCCGTCAAGGACGCCGCCGACACGACGCCCCTGCTGGTCAAGATCGCCCCGGACCTCTCCGACGACGAGGTCGGCCGGGTCGCCGAGCTCGCCGTCCGCCTGGGTCTGGACGGGATCATCGCGACCAACACGACGCTCTCCCGCGAGGGCCTCTCGACCGATCGTGCCGTGGTCGAGGCGGCCGGCGCCGGCGGCCTCTCCGGTGCCCCGCTGGCCGCGCGCTCGCTCGAGGTGCTCCGCGTGATCCGCGGCGTCGTCCCCGCGGCCTTCTGCGTGATCTCCGTCGGAGGAGTCGAGACGGCCGAGGACGTGCGCGAGCGCCTCGACGCGGGCGCCACCCTCGTCCAGGGCTACACCGCCTTCATCTACCGCGGGCCCCTGTGGGCTCGGGACATCAACCGGGGACTGGCCCGCGCCTCCTGACCCGCCGTGCACGACAAGGGCCCCGGAGCCGCGCGAGGCGCGACCGCAGGGGCCATTCGTGGTCCGCCGTCCGACTACTCGGGGAAGGCGCGGCGCTTGACCTGGGGCTTCGGCAGTCGCATGACGCGCAGCTGGAGGGCGCGCATCGCGGCGTACCAGCGGATGCCCTTCTCGACCTTGTCGGCGCCGTAGCGCTCGGCGAGCTTCCGGCGCATCCGCATGCCGAGGAGGATGCAGTCGATCACCGCGAGGAGGAAGAACACCCAGAGGATGACGAGCGTCGCGTACTGCAGCTCCGGCTGCGGGAAGAAGCTCAGCAGCAGGACGACGACCATCACCGGGATGAGGAACTCGCCGAGGCTGAAGCGCGCGTCGACCCAGTCGCGCACGAACTTGCGCTGGGGACCCTTGTCGCGCAGCGGCAGGTAGCGCTGGTCGCCGGCGGCCAGGCCGATGCGGGCCTGCTCGCGCGACACGGCGGCCTTCTCGCGGGCGTCGCGGGCGGCCTGCTTGCGGTCGGTGACGACCAGCGGACGCTTGCGGGCCAGCTCCTGCTCGCGCCGGGTCGGCGTCGGCCGGCCCTTCCCGGAGCCGGGGGAGCCGGCGTCGTCGGGCGTGTCGGTTGCGATCGGGTGCTTGGCCACGGGGAACGTCCTTGGAATCGGGGGTCTCTTAAGATTACCTCCATGGCTCACGACGCTCCGACTCCGCCCGCACTCTCCTCCGACGAGGAGGCCGTCCTCGCCGCCGTCCGCGACGATCTGCCGCGCTCGCTCGCCCAGCTCGGGCAGCTCGTGCGGATCCCGTCCGTCTCGTGGGACGGCTTCGACGCGACCCGCGTGGCCGCCAGCGCCGAGGCCATCGCCGAGCTCGCACGCGAGACGGGCGTCTTCGACGACGTCGCGATCCACAGCGCCACGATCGACGGCACCGACGTGCTCGGCCAGCCTGCCGTCCTGGCCACCCGCGCCGCCCGCAACGGAGCGCCGACCGTCCTCCTCTACGCCCACCACGACGTGCAGCCGCAGGGCGCCGAGTCGGCGTGGGAGACGCCTCCGTTCGAGCCGACCGTGCGCGGCGACCGCCTGTACGGGCGCGGTGCCGCCGACGACAAGGCCGGAGTCGTGTCCCACCTCGCCGCGGTGCGCGCACTCCGCGAGGTCGCGGGCGAGGACCACGACCTCGGGCTCGTCCTCTTCATCGAGGGGGAGGAGGAGTTCGGGTCGCGCTCGTTCCCCACCTTCCTCCGCGAGCACCACGACGCACTCCGCGCGGATGCGATCATCGTCGCCGACAGCGACAACTGGGACGTCGACACCCCCGCGCTGACGGTGGGCCTGCGCGGCAACGTCACCTTCACCCTCACCGTCAGCACTCTCGCGCACGCCTCGCACTCGGGCATGCTCGGCGGAGCGGTCCCGGACGCGATGCTCGCGGCGGTCCGCCTGCTCGCGACGCTCTGGAACGAGGACGGCTCGGTCGCCGTCGCAGGCCTCACCGAGCACGACGGAGCGGTGCCCGAGACGAC
Source organism: Rathayibacter sp. AY1A3 (assembly GCF_002930975.1). NCBI lineage: Bacteria > Bacillati > Actinomycetota > Actinomycetes > Micrococcales > Microbacteriaceae > Rathayibacter > Rathayibacter sp. AY1A3. The sequence continues at coordinate 4,405 of NZ_PSTO01000019.1, forward strand.
CGAGGAGGACCTCCGCCGCGACTCCGGGCTGCTCGACGGGGTCTCGCCGATCGGCACCGGCGCGATCCTCTCGCGCCTGTGGTCGAAGCCGGCCGTCACGGTCACCGGGATCGACGCGCCCAGCGTCGTCGACGCCTCCAACACCCTCGTCCCGTCCGTGCGCGTGAAGATCAGTGCCCGCATCGCCCCCGGCCAGGACGCGGAGGAGGCGTTCGCCGCCATCGAGAGCCACCTGCGGGCGAACTCCCCGTTCGGCGCCAACCTCGCGATCGAGGACGTCGACACCGGCAGCCCGTTCCTGGTCGACGCGACCGGCTGGGCCGTGGACCTGGTGAAGGGCGCGATGGCCGACGCGTGGGGACGCGAGCCCCTCGAGACCGGGATCGGCGGGAGCATCCCGTTCATCGCCGACCTCGTGCGCGAGTTCCCCGAGGCGCAGATCCTCGTCACCGGTGTCGAGGACCCCGACTCGCGCGCGCACAGCCCCAACGAGTCGCTGCACCTGGGCGTCTTCAAGCGCGCCGCGCAGACCGAGGCGCTGTTCCTGCTCCGCGCCGCCGCTCACCGCGACTGACCACCGGTCGTGGAATACCCGGGTGACCACCCGGGTTGCAGCCGTAGAATCCCGGAAGGCACGACGACCGTTCCGCCCGTCCCCTGAGGAGTGACATGTCAGACACACTGACCGACCAGACGGCGACCCCCCTCGCCACCCCGCCCAGCGCGGCCCACGGCGTCTCGATGACCCCGACCGCCGCCGCCAAGGTCAAGAGCCTGCTCGAGCAGGAGGGCCGCGACGACCTGCGCCTGCGCGTCGCCGTGCAGCCCGGCGGCTGCTCCGGCCTCATCTACCAGCTCTACTTCGACGAGCGCACCCTCGACGGCGACGCCGCAGTGGAGTTCGAGGGCGTCGGCCTCGTCGTCGACAAGATGAGCGTCCCCTACCTCGACGGCGCCTCGATCGACTTCGAGGACACCATCCAGAAGCAGGGCTTCACCATCGACAACCCCAACGCGGGCGGCAGCTGCGCCTGCGGCGACAGCTTCCACTGACGCCGCGCGGCCCCGGGCCGCAGCGCCTCCGAACGGCGTCCGACAGTCCACTCCGGTGGCCCGTCGGGCGCCGTTCGTCATGACTGCACCACTCGGCCGGGACGTCAAGAGCGGGTCGTCGTGCACCGGGCCGCCGGAGCGGAAGGGTAGGCTGGAGCCGGTCTAATACAGTTTCGTGTGAACTGGTCCCCAGTCTTCCGAAAGGTCACCGGTGCGCTTCAATCGCCGAATCCGCAGATGGGTCGCTGCCCCCGTCGCAGGAGCCCTCGCCCTCGTCCTCGCGGGCTGCACGCAAGAGCAGCTCCAGGGCTGGCTCCCCACCGAACCCGGCACGACGAACCACGTCGACCGCGTCATCGGACTCTGGGTCACCTCCTGGATCGTCCTGCTCGCCGTCGGCGTCGTCACGTGGGGTCTCACCATCTGGGCGGTGGTCGTCTACCGCCGTCGCAAGGGGCAGACCGGCCTGCCGGTCCAGCTGCGCTACAACATGCCGATCGAGATCTTCTACACGATCGTGCCGCTGATCCTCGTGATCGGCTTCTTCGCCTTCACCGCGCGCGACCAGGCCGCCATCGAGCAGCCCTACGACGACCCGGACGAGACCATCCAGGTGTACGGCAAGCAGTGGGCGTGGGACTTCAACTACGTCGACGAGGACGTCTACTCCGCCGGTATCCAGGGCCAGTACCAGGAGGGCGGAGACGCCGCCGGCTCGCTCGTCGAGTCCGAGATCCCCACGCTCTACCTGCCCGTCGGACAGAAGATCAAGATCCAGCTCGACGCGCGCGACGTGATCCACTCCTTCTGGGTAGTCGACTTCCTCTACAAGAAGGACATGATCCCCGGCAAGACGAACTACATGTACGTCACGCCTCTCAAGGAGGGGACCTACGCGGGCAAGTGCGCCGAGCTCTGCGGCGAGTACCACTCCGCGATGCTCTTCAACGTCAAGGTCGTCTCGCAGGGCGAGTACGACGACTACATCCAGTCGCTGCGCGACGCGGGCCAGACCGGTCAGCTCGGCGCCGAGTACAACCGCAATTCGAACCTTCCCGGAACCGGCGCGCCGGCCCGCGAGAACGAGGAGTAAGGGAGCATGAGCACCGCCACGGCACCCCGCCCGACGCGCACCGCCGGCACTCCGCCGGTCCAGCGCAAGGCGAACGTCCTCGTCCGCTGGATGACGTCGACCGACCACAAGGTCATCGGGTACATGTACCTGATCACGTCGTTCATCTACTTCTGCATCGCCGGCGTGATGGCCCTGGTCATCCGCGCCCAGCTGTTCGAGCCCGGCCTGAACGTGGTCGAGACGCGCGAGCAGTACAACCAGCTGTTCACGATGCACGGCACGATCATGCTGCTGATGTTCGCGACGCCGCTCTTTGCCGGGTTCGCCAACGTCCTGATGCCGCTGCAGATCGGCGCCCCCGACGTCGCGTTCCCCCGCCTCAACGCCTTCGCGTACTGGCTCTACAGCTTCGGCTCGCTCATCGCGGTCGCCGGATTCGTCACTCCGCAGGGTGCGGCGTCCTTCGGCTGGTTCGCGTACGCGCCACTGTCGAGCACGACGTTCTCACCAGGGCTCGGCGGCAATCTCTGGGTCTTCGGCCTCGCGCTCTCGGGCTTCGGCACGATCCTCGGCGCGGTGAACTTCATCACGACGATCATCACGATGCGCGCTCCCGGTATGACGATGTTCCGCATGCCGATCTTCACCTGGAACATCCTGGTGACGTCGATCCTCGTGCTGCTCGCGTTCCCGGTGCTCGCCGCCGCGATGTTCGCCCTCGGCGCCGACCGGGTGTTCGACGCCCACATCTACGACGCGGCCAACGGCGGTGTCCTGCTCTGGCAGCACCTGTTCTGGTTCTTCGGCCACCCCGAGGTGTACATCATCGCGCTGCCGTTCTTCGGCATCGTGTCCGAGGTCTTCCCGGTCTTCAGCCGCAAGCCGATCTTCGGCTACAAGACGCTGATCTACGCGACCATCGCGATCGCCGCCCTCTCCGTGACGGTGTGGGCGCACCACATGTACGTCACCGGATCGGTCCTGCTGCCGTTCTTCTCGCTGATGACCATGCTCATCGCGGTTCCGACCGGCGTGAAGATCTTCAACTGGGTCGGCACCATGTGGCGCGGATCAGTGACCTTCGAGACCCCGATGATCTGGGCGATCGGCTTCCTGATCACCTTCACCTTCGGTGGACTCACCGGCGTGATCCTCGCGTCGCCCCCGCTCGACTTCCACGTCTCGGACTCGTACTTCGTGGTGGCGCACTTCCACTACGTCGTGTTCGGAACCGTCGTCTTCGCGATGTTCTCGGGCTTCTACTTCTGGTGGCCCAAGTGGACCGGCAAGATGCTGAACGAGACGCTGGGCAAGTGGCACTTCTGGCTGCTGTTCATCGGCTTCCACACCACCTTCCTCATCCAGCACTGGCTGGGCGTCGTCGGCATGCCGCGCCGCTACGCCAGCTACCTGCCCGAGGACGGCTTCACCTGGATGAACCAGGTGTCGACGGTCGGAGCGATGATCCTCGCGGTGTCGCTGATCCCGTTCTTCCTGAACGTGTACATCACGGCCCGCAAGGCGCCCAAGGTGACGGTGAACGACCCGTGGGGCTTCTCCCGGTCGCTCGAGTGGGCCACCTCGTGCCCGCCGCCCCGCCACAACTTCACCTCGATCCCGCGCATCCGCAGCGAGGCCCCGGCGTTCGACCTCAACCACCCCGAGGCCGGCATCCCCGTCGGAATCGGTCCGGCGAAGGACGCTCCGGACGCCCCCACGTACGACAAGTCCGAAGGCACGGTGAAGTAGGCCATGCGCGCCAACGTCAATCTCTTCTGGCTCCTCGCGGGCTTCTTCCTCCTCGCCGACATCACGTACATCGTGTGGTCGCTGCTCGACACGGGCCAGGTGGAGTGGGTCGGCACCGTCGGCATCGGCCTCTCGGCCGTGCTGGGAGCGTTCATCGCGTTCTACGTCGGCCGCGTCCACAAGGCGCAGGGTGCCGAGCTCCCCGAGGACCGCCTCGATGCGGACATCGATGACGGAGACCCCGAGCTGGGCTTCTTCAGCCCGTGGAGCTGGTGGCCGCTGATCCTGGGCGGTTCCGCGGCCCTCGGATTCCTCGGCCTGGCCGTGGGGTTCTGGATCACCTACATCGCCGTCGGACTCTTCCTGGTCGCCATCGCCGGCTGGGTGTACGAGTACTACCGCGGGTACTTCGCCCGCTAGGGCGCATCGCACGGCCGAGGGCCGGGTGCACGAGGGCTTCGGCTCCGTGCACCCGGCCTTTTCGCTTATCCAGGAGGAAGCGATGCGCGGTCGGGGCCCGGTCGGCTCGGCCGTTCGGCTGCGTGCAGGGGCGTCATTCGCCGATCGGTGGCGGATCGAGCCTTCCGGTGAGAGCCGGGACCTCCCGGTGAGGGCCGGGGCCTCCCGGTGAGGGCCGGGATCGCTCAGTGAGGGATGACGAGGTGAGCTGGATCTCTCGCGGTGTCCTGCTGGCGGGACACCGAGGCGTCCTGCGCGGAGGAACTCGTCTGGGCACATCCCGACGGCCCGCGACGTGAAAGCTCGCAGGGCAGTGCAGCGGGCGGCGCCGAGCAGGAGCGTCGGCCCGCGTCATCACCCCTACGGGTCTGCGCTGCGACGGCTCCTGCTCCGGTCAGGGGTGAGCGGGCTACGCCTGTGGCGGCTCTCCTGTGCGCCTATGGGCGTGCCGACGGCGGTGGCGCGCTACGGATCGCGGATACTGCTGCGCCTGCGGCTGTCGTGGGGCTGCTGCGCCTGTTCTGGCGCCTGCGCCGCCCTGCGGACGTCTGTACACCGTTCCGAACCCAGCGGAGCCCGCACCCCGGCGGAACCGCGCGCGCCCCTGCGGCTCTCGGAGCTCCTCGGTACGGCTAGCGGGTCGTGCCGGTCGGCGCGGGGACAGGGAGCCTGAGACGCCGCTGCAGCGACGGTCGTCGATGTCCGGAGGTCGCCTCCTCGGTCTCACCGGCGAGCGTCGCCGTCGCCGATCACAGAGGGTTCGACCGTGAGTGGGGGGAGGGCAGTCCTGATAGGCCTGCTGGGGACGGGTGCCCTCGAACTGATCCGGAGCGTCTCGACGTGTAGGGGGACCGGGGACCTCACCGGACGACCACACTGCGAGCACGCAGAGGGGCTGGATCACTCCATGATCGGACGGGGGCGGACGTCTCCAGCTCGGCGGTGAGACGGCGTCTCGTGATCCAAGGAGCGGAGGTCTCGAGGTCCGGAGTATCGCCCCACCTTCCTGCCGGCTTGTCGCCGTCGAGGCGCTGTGATCCGGTCTCACCGGCTCCCGCTCTACCGCCGACCTCCACCGCTCCAGGAGTCAGGCGCCGCCCCGCTGCAGGAACGACGAAGGGCCCGGACGAACGAACGTCCGGGCCCTTCGGGGGAGGATCAGTGCTCGCTGTGCGAGCTCTCGAGCTCCTTCTGGGTGACGGGGGTGATCCGGTCCTCGAAGAACCAGCGGGAGAGGCCGGCGCGGACGCGCTGCGGGGCGGTGATGCGGCCACGCGAGTCCGGACGGATCATCAGGGGCTCGTACTCGTCCTGACCGACGAGCTTCCAGCGCTCGTACTCGTCGAGCTGCTGGTGCACCTCGATGAACTCGCCGCCGGGGAGGCGGACGATGCGGCCCGACTCGAAGCCGTGCAGCGCGATCTCGCGGTCCTTCTTCTGCAGCGCCAGGCAGATGCGCTTGGTGATGAAGTACGCGATGAACGGACCCGCGATGAGCAGGAACTGCAGGCTGTGGATCACGCCCTCCATCGTGAGGTGGAAGTGCGTCGCGATGAGGTCGGACGAGGCGGCGGCCCAGAGGACGGCGTAGAAGCTGACTCCGGCGGCGCCGATCGCGGTGCGGGTCGCGGCGTTGCGCGGGCGGTCGAGCAGGTGGTGCTCGCGCTTGTCACCGGTGATCCACGCCTCGAGGAACGGGTAGAGCATGACCACGGCGATGAACAGTCCGAGACCGACGAGCGGGATCAGGATGTTGAACGACAGGGTTCCGATGCCCGGGATGGCCCACTCGAGTCCCGGCGGGACGAGGCGCAGGGCGCCGTCGGCGAAGCCGATGTACCAGTCGGGCTGGGTTCCCGCGGAGACGGGCGAGGGGTCGTACGGGCCGTAGTTCCAGATCGGGTTGATCGTGAACAGCGAGGCGATGAGGACGACGACGCCGAAGACGATGAAGAAGAATCCACCGGCCTTCGCGGCGTAGACCGGCAGCACCGGGTAGCCGACGACGTTCTGCTCGGTCTTGCCCGCACCGGGGAACTGGGTGTGCTTGTGGACGACCACGAACACGAGGTGCAGGGCGATGAACGCGAGCACCAGCGCCGGCAGCAGCAGGATGTGCAGCGTGTAGAGGCGGCCGACGATGTCGGTGCCCGGGAACTCGCCGCCGAAGAGCAGGAACGAGATCCAGGTGCCGACGATCGGGATGCCCTTGACCATGCCGTCGATGATGCGGAGGCCGTTGCCCGAGAGCAGGTCGTCGGGGAGCGAGTAGCCGGTGAAGCCCTCGGCCATCGCGAGGATGAAGAGGACGAAGCCGATGACCCAGTTGAGCTCGCGGGGCTTGCGGAACGCACCGGTGAAGAAGATGCGCAGCATGTGCAGGCCGATCGAGGCCACGAACAGCAGCGCCGCCCAGTGGTGGATCTGCCGCATCAGCAGGCCGCCGCGGATGTCGAAGGAGATGTCGAGCGAGGACGACATCGCCGCCGACATCTCGATGCCCTTGAGGGGCAGATAGCTGCCCTCGTAGTGCGTCTCGACCATCGAGGCCTGGAAGAAGAAGGTGAGGAAGGTGCCCGACAGCAGGATGATGACGAAGCTGTAAAGCGCGACCTCGCCGAGGAGGAAGGACCAGTGGTCGGGGAAGATCTTGCGACCGAACTCCTTGACGACCGCGGAGATGCTCGTGCGCTCGTCGATGTAGTTCGACGCCGCTCCGACGTACCCCTTCTGGAACTTGCCGGATCCGAGGATGACGCCGTCCTCGGGCTCCGCGGGGGAGCTGGAGGGGCGTGAGGGGGTGGTGGTGGACATGTGAGTCATCGCTCCCAGAAGGACGGTCCGACGGGCTCCGTGAAGTCGCTTCTGGCGACCAGGTAACCCTCGGCGTCGACGGTGATGGGGAGCTGCGGAAGCGGACGCTTCGCCGGGCCGAAGATGACGGCGGCCTCGCGCGTGATGTCGAATTGCGACTGGTGGCACGGGCACAGCAGGTGGTGGGTCTGCTGCTCGTACAGCGCCACAGGGCAGCCGACGTGCGTGCAGATCTTGGAGTAGGCGACGATTCCGTCGTAGTTCCAGGTCTCGCGACCCTCACTGACGATGAGGTCCTCCGGCTTCAGGCGCATCAGGAGGACGGCGGCCTTGGCCTTCTCCTCCAGCTTGCCCTCGGCGTCGTTGAGGCCCTCGGGGATGACGTGGAAGGCGGATCCGAGGGTGACGTCCGATGCGAGGATCGGCGCTCCCGACGGGTCCAGGGTGAGCCTCGTGCCCTCTTCCCACAGGGTGGTCTTGAGGAGGGCGACGGGGTTCTGGTCCTGCGGGCCGAGGCCCCGGAACAGGATCACGGCGGGCAGGGGGAACACGACGAGGGAGGCGATCAGGCTGTTCCGGACGAGGGAGCGGCGGCCGAAGCCGGACTCCTTGTCGGACTGGTCGAAGATCTCGAGCGCACGGGCGCGGGTGGGCTCCGCGCTGCGGACGGGGTGGCGGATGTCGATGCCCTCGTGGTCCGACATCAGCTGCTTGCCCCAGTGGACGGCGGCGATGCCGATGCCCAGGAGCGCGAGGGACATGCCCAGGCCGATGAACAGCGTGTTCAGCCGGACCGACGCGACGTCCTCGGTGATCGGGAACGCCATGTAGGCGGCGACCGCGAAGATCGAGCCCGCGAAGGAGAGGTAGAAGAGCGTGTACACCGTGCGCTCGGCACGCTTCTCGACCTTGGGGTCGAGGTCGGTCATCCGGGGGCGGTGCGGCGGGAGGCCCGGGTCCTGGACGCGGTCCCGCGTCACGACCGCGGTGCCGGCCGGAGCCGTTCCGTGCCCGGTGGCCGACGAGGTGGCGAGGTCCGTGCCACCCTCATCGTGCTCTGCCATGGTTCTCCTTTTCACGCCGTGTCGGCACCAGTCGGTGCCGTGGGTCAGTCGCGCCCGTCAGGGCGCTGCAGTCGTCTAGTTGGATCGGGCGGTGATCCACACCGTCAGGGCCACGATCGCGCCGAGGCCGAAGATCCAGAGGAACAGGCCCTCCGCGACCGGCCCGAGGGAGCCGAGCGCGAATCCGCCCGGGGACGGGTTGGCCTCGATGTACTTGAGGTACGAGATGATGTCGCGCTTGTCCTCGGGCGAGATGTTCAGGTCGTTGAAGACCGGCATGTTCTGCGGGCCGGTGACCATCGCCTCGTAGATGTGGGCCTCGGTCACGCCGCCCAGCGGGGGGGCGAACTTGCCCTCGGTGAGCGCGCCGCCGGCTCCGGCCACGTTGTGGCACATGGCGCAGTTGATGCGGAACAGCTCGGCGCCGTTCGCCGCGTCGCCCTGTCCGTCGAGGACCTCGCCCTCGGGGATCGCGGGGCCGGGGGCCAGCGACGCGACGTAGGCGGCGAGCTCGCCGACCTGCTCGTCGGTGAACTGCACCGGCTTCTCGAGCGCCTGGGGGCCGTGCATCTGCATCGGCATGCGGCCGGTGCCGACCTGGAAGTCGACCGACGCCGCGCCCACTCCGATGAGGGAGGGAGCGTTGTCGGTGCCCGCGGCGTCGAGGCCGTGGCAGGTGGCGCAGTTCGCGGCGAAGAGCTTCGAGCCCTCGTCGATCGTCTGCTGGCTGGTGGACGACGTCTCCGCGGAGGCGGACGTCGCGACGCCGACCGCGGCGTAGGTCCCGCCGGTGAGCCCGAGGCCGATGGCGATCAGGGCCAGGGTGGCGAGCGGGTGGCGGCGACCCTTCTTGGCTCGGCTCTTCGTCTTCGGGGAGGCCATCGAGGCGTCCTTCCTGCGGGGGTCGGGAGTGGAGTGGGGCATCGGCGGGCGCGTCACTTGAGGAAGTAGATGACGGCGAACAGGCCGACCCAGACGACGTCGACGAAGTGCCAGTAGTACGAGACGACGATGGCGCTCGTCGCCTCCTTGTGGCCGAAGTTCTTGACCGCGAAGCCGCGGCCGATGACGAGGAGGAACGCGATGAGGCCGCCGGTGACGTGCAGGGCGTGGAAGCCGGTCGTCAGGTAGAAGGCGGAGCCGTAGGCGTTGCTGGAGAGCGTGACGCCCTCGGAGACGAGGGTCGCGTACTCGAGCACCTGGCCGGAGACGAAGACCGCGCCCAGGGCGTAGGTGAGGAAGAACCACTCGACCATGCCCCACTTGAACGGGCTGAGGCCCGTCGCACGCGGCTGCAGGCGCTCAGCGGCGAACACGCCGAACTGGCAGCTGAACGACGAGGCCACGAGGATCACCGTGTTAACGCCCGCGTAGGGGACGTTGAGGATCTGGGTCTCGGCGCCCCAGAGCTCGGGAGAGGTGCTGCGCAGGGTGAAGTAGATCGCGAAGAGGCCCGCGAAGAACATGACCTCGCTGCCCAGCCAGACGATCGTTCCGACCGCGACCGGGTTGGGTCGGTTCACTACGGGCGCGGTGGCCGTGGGGGAGAGAGAGGTGCTCGTCACACAGACCATTATGGCCGATGGCAGGGGAGGGAAGTCGCACTAGCCGGGAGGCGATCCTCGTCGCATAATCTGGGAGCCATGTCGGAAACCCTGTCCTGGCCGCACGTTCTCAGCGCACTCCTCGAGTCCTCCGATCTGAGCGTCTCCGAGGCGACGTGGGCCATGGAGCAGGTGATGGAGGGCGCGGCGACTCCGGCGCAGCTCGCCGGACTGCTGGTGGCCCTCCGGGCGAAGGGCGAGACCGTCGACGAGATCGTCGGCTTCCGCGACGCGATCCTCGACCACGCGGTGCCGCTGGACGTGGACCCGATGGCCCTGGACATCGTCGGGACGGGCGGGGACCGCTTCGGGACCGTCAACATCTCCTCCACCGCGTCGATCATCGCGGCCGCCGCCGGCACGCCCGTCGTGAAGCACGGGAACAAGGCCGCGTCCTCCTCCTCCGGCTCCTCCGACGTGCTCGCGGCACTCGGGGTCGACCTCTCCCTCTCCCCCGAGCGGGTGGCCGAGGTGTTCCGGCGGACGGGGATCGCCTTCGTCTTCGCGTCCCTCTTCCACCCCGGCTTCCGGCACGCCGGTCCGGTGCGCGCCGAGCTGGGCGTGCCGACGGTGTTCAACTTCCTCGGCCCGCTCTGCAATCCGGCGCGTCCCGAGGCCTCGGCGGTCGGAGTGGCGCACCTCGACCGGGTGCCGCTGGTCGTCGGCGTGTTCCGGACGCGCGGGGCGACGGCTCTGGTGTTCCGCGGGGACGACGGCCTCGACGAGCTCACCACCACGGGTCACAGCCACATCTGGGAGGTGTCGCGCGGCTCCGTGGTCGAGCACGACCTCGACCCGCGCGACCTGGGCCTGCCCCGCGCGCGGATCGACGAGCTGCGCGGCCGCGACGCCGCCTACAACGCGAGCGTGGTGCGCTCGGTGCTCGCGGGAGACGGCGGCCCCGTCCGCGACATCGTCCTTCTGAACGCGGCCGCGGGCCTCGCGGCGTTCGACCTGGCGCGCGACCCGGACCTGGTGCGCACGCCCGTCCTGGAGCGCCTGCGGACGTCGATGGACCGCGCGGCGGAGGCCGTCGACTCCGGGGCCGCCACGGCCAAGCTCGAGGAGTGGGTCCGCGAGACGCAGCGCGCCGTCGTCCCGCTGCCGTAGGCGCGAGCGCAGGGCGTAACGTGGGGATGCTGTCCGCGACGGTGCGGGCGGCGATCCACCACGCGCCGGATCGCCCGCAGGTCACGGGACGCCCGAGTGGTGGCCCGATCCTGGAGGAGACCTCGATGAAGAAGCTCATCAACGACCCGAAGAACGTCGTCACGGAGTCGGTGGCCGGCTTCGGCCTGGCGCACGCCGACCTGGTCCGGGTGGTGTCGGATCCCCTGTTCGTGGTGCGGGCCGACGCGCCCCGCTCGGGCAAGGTGGGCATCGTCAGCGGTGGCGGCAGCGGGCACGAGCCGCTGCACGCGGGCTTCGTCGGATTCGGGATGCTGGACGCCGCCGTCCCCGGTCCCGTCTTCACCTCGCCCACGCCCGATCCGATCGTCGCGGCCACGCAGGCCGTCGACGGCGGCGCGGGTGTGCTGCACATCGTGAAGAACTACACGGGCGACGTCCTGAACTTCGAGACCGCGGCCGACCTCGCCGGCGCCGAGGGGATCGAGGTGCGCAGCGTGATCGTCGACGACGACGTCGCGGTGAAGGACTCGCTCTACACCGCCGGCCGCCGCGGCGTGGCCGGCACCGTGCTGGTCGAGCGGATCGCGGGCGCCGCGGCCGAGCGGGGCGACTCCCTCGACGAGGTCGCGACGATCGCCGAGACGGTGATCGCCAACGTGCGCTCGATGGGCGTCGCCCTCACGCCGTGCATCGTCCCGCACGCGGGCGAGCCGAGCTTCGAGCTGGGCGAGGACGAGATCGAGATCGGCATCGGCATCCACGGCGAGCCCGGCCGGGAGAAGATCGCGCTGGAGCCGGCCGACCGCATCGTCGACCGGATCCTCGGCCCGATCCTGGAGGACCTGCCGTTCTCCTCCGGGGACGAGGTGCTGCTCCTGGTGAACGGCATGGGCGGCACGCCGCAGATCGAGCTGTACCTCGCCTACCGCCGCGCAGCCGAGGCGCTGGCCGAGAAGGGGATCACCGTCGCACGCAGCCTCGTCGGCAACTACACGACGTCGCTCGAGATGCAGGGCTTCTCGCTCACCGTCCTCAAGCTCGACGACGCCCTGACCGAGCTGTGGGACTCCCCGGTGCAGACCGCAGCGCTGCGGTGGGGACGCTGAGCGCCCGCGCGCACACCATGACCGGAACGACAGCCGCAGGAGCGGCCCACGAGGAGGAGACGACCATGCAGGACGCACAGGGAGCCGGGCTCGACGCGGCGTGGGCGACGGCGTGGATCCGCCGCGCCGCCGAGTCGATCGCGGAGCACCGGGTCGAGCTGATCACGCTCGACCGGGCGATCGGCGACGGGGACCACGGCGAGAACATGGACCGCGGCTTCCAGGCCGTGGTCGCGAAGCTGGACGGGGCGCCGGAGCAGGGGCTCCCGGCGGACGTGCTCAAGCTGGTCGCGACGACGCTCATCTCCACCGTCGGCGGCGCCTCGGGCCCGCTGTTCGGCACGGCGTTCCTGAAGGCCTCCGCCGCGGTCGCGGGCGAGGACGCGCTCGAGGGCGCTGACGTCGCAGCTCTCCTGGCCGCGGCGAGGGACGGCATCGTGCTCCGCGGCAAGGCCGAGGTGGGCGACAAGACGATGGTGGACGCGTGGACGCCGGCGGTCGACGCGGCCGCGGCCGCCGCCGAGGAGGGAGCGGCTCCGGCCGACGTCCTCGCCGCGGCGGCCGAGGCGGCGCAGAGGGGAGCGGAGTCGACGGACCCGCTGGTCGCCCGCAAGGGACGCGCCAGCTACCTCGGCGAGCGCGCCATCGGGCACCGAGATCCCGGCAGCGTGTCGACCGTTCTCCTGCTCCGCGCAGCAGCCGAGGCGGCGGCGTGAGCGTCGGGCTGGTCCTGGTCTCGCACAGCGCGCAGCTGGCGGAGGGGCTGGTCGAGCTCGCGGAGCAGATGGCGGCCTCGGTCGCGCTGGTCGCCGCGGGCGGGACGGACGACGGCGGCATCGGCACCAGCTTCGACCGCATCACGGCGGCCCTGGCGGAAGCGGACTCCGGCGAGGGGGTCGTCGTCCTCTGCGACCTCGGTTCGGCGATCATGACGGCGGAGACCGCGGTCGAGTTCCTCGACGACGACGCGCGCGCCCGGGTCCGGATCGCCGACGCCCCGCTGGTGGAGGGGGCGGTCGCGGCCGCCGTCGCCGCGGGCACGGGGGCGTCGCTGGACGAGGTGCTCGCCGCCGCGGAGTCGGCCCGGGGCGAGGCGCTCGCTGCTCCCGCCGAGGAGACCGCGCCCGGTGACGAGCGCGTGCAGCGCCGCGTCCGCCTCATCAACCCGAACGGCCTGCACGCCCGTCCCGCGGCCGACTTCGTCACGCTCGCCGCCACCTTCGACGCCCGGATCGACGCGAACGGCAAGGACGCCACGAGCCTGCTCGGCGTGATGTCGCTGGGGCTCGACCGCGGGGACGAGGTCGTCCTCTCGGCGTCGGGGCCGCAGGCCCAGGAGGCGGTCGGCCGGCTCGGCGATCTGGTCGAGTCGGGCTTCGGCGAGGTGTAGCGCGCCGTCGACCGGTCCAGGGACCGCGGAGGCGCCTCCTCCTACGCTGAGCGCATGGCCCTCCGCGGAACCCGACCCCCGTCCGTCCTGCTCCGCCGACTCGTCACCGTCCCGCGCGTCGTGCGCCGGGCGGACGCTCGTGCGGCCCGGCGGCTGAACGCCCGTCGCCCGTCGCCCGTCGTCGACGGGGCGCTCGTGGGGCTCTCCCGGGCCGCGGACCACGGAGTCCTCTGGGCCGGCGTCGGCGTCCTGCTGCTCCTGGCGGGCCGTCCCCGCGAGGCTCTGCGGGGGACCGCGTCGCTTGCCGCGGCCAGCGCGCTCGCGAACCTGGTCGGCAAGCGCGTGTTCGGCGGCGACCGGCCGCTCCTCGTCGACGTCCCGGTCGGCCGGCGCCTGGCGACGGTGCCGACGTCGGCGTCCTTCCCCTCGGGGCACGCGGCGAGCGCCGCTGCCTTCGCCGCCGGGGTCGCGCTCGAGTCGCCCCGAGTGGGGGCGGCGGTCGCCCCGCTCGCCGCCGCCGTGGCCTTCTCCCGCCTGCACGTCGGCGTCCACTGGCTCTCGGACGTCCTCGGCGGCGCGGCGCTCGGCGCGGCGGTCGCGGTCGTCGGCCGAGCCGTCCTGCCGGCCGAGCCGCGCCACGTGCCCGTCTCGGAGCGCGCGACCCGGCCCCCCGTCGACCGCAGCCCGCTGGGGGACGGCGCCGCCCTCCTCGTGGTCCTCAACCCCGGCGCGGGCCGGGACTCGCACCGCCCCGATCCCGAGCCGCTGGTCCGAGCCCGGTTCCCGAAGGCGCGCGTGCACCGGCTGACCGAGGGGGAGGACCTCGCCGACGTGGTGCGCGAGGCGCGCTCGGGGGACTCTCCGCCCCGGGTGCTCGGGATCTACGGCGGGGACGGGACCATGTCGGTCGGTGCCGCTCTCGCCCGCGCCGAGGGGATGACGCTGCTCGTGCTGCCGGGCGGGACCATGAACCACTTCGCGAAGGCGCTGGGGCTGCTCACCGTCCAGGACGCGCTCGACGCGGCGACGATCGGCGAGCGCCGCGACGTCGACGTGGCCGAGGTCGTCGCGGACGGGGGAGACCCGGTCACGGTGCTCAACACGGTCTCGATCGGCGTCTACCCGGAGTTCGTCGCGGCCCGCGAGAAGCGCGAGAAGCGGATCGGGAAGCCGCTCGCCGCCGTGATCGCGGCCCTCTCGGTCGTGCGGCGCACCGATCCGTTCGAGCTCCGGCGCGACGGGCGCACGCAGCTCGTCTGGTCGTACTTCGTCGGGGTGAACCAGGAGCACCCGCGCACGGCCGCCCCGCTCGCCCGGCGTCGGCTCGACGACGGCCACCTCGACGTGCGCATCCTGCACTCAGGACGGACTCCTCGCACCCGGGGAGCGTTCTCGCTCCTGCTCGGCCGTACGGCGACCCCGGTGGTCGGCCGTGTGCCCGGCTGGCGGGCACCGGTGGTGGAGTCGTTCTCGACGCCGGAGATCACCGTCGGCGCGCGCCGACCCGCGGGGGACGACCCCGAGTGGGCGCACGACGGCGAGACCGAGCGCTTCGACGGCTCCCGCGACGGATTCGACGAGGCCGTGGTGCGGATCGTGCCGCTGGGCCTGCGGGTCTACGCGACCGCGGACTAGGGGGCGGTGCCGGCCCGGTCCCCGCCGTCCGGATCCGCCAGCAGTTCGGCCAGCGCGTCGAGGGCGGCGACCTGCCCGGCCACCACCAGCGAGCGGGCCTCGTCGAGCGGGTGCCACCGGGCGTCCTCCAGCTCGGGGAAGCTGCGCAGCACGCCGGAGCCCCGCGGCCACTCCAGCTCGAAGGTGTTGCTCGCGACGAAGGCGGTGTCCGCGTGTCCGCGCCCGGCGAAGACCGTGACGGTCTTGGCCGCGCTCTGCCGGAACGCGCCGAGGAGGGTCAGCTCCCCTTCGGGCGGAGGAGCGCCGGTCTCCTCCTCGAACTCGCGGCGCGCGGCGTCCAGCGGCGTCTCGTCGCCCGTGTGCACGCCCTTCGGGATCGTCCACGCGCGGGGGCGCCGGGTCCAGAAGGGGCCGCCCATCCGCCCGAGGAACACCTCGGTGCCGGAGGGGCCCTCGCGGTGCAGCAGGATCCCCGCGCTCGTCACCGCGGCCATCGCGTCTCTCCGGTCATCCCGCCATCCTGCCCCGCGCCCGTGGAAGGATCGGCAGGACCCGCCCGCGACCGCACGGAGTGAACCATGCACGACCACGAGATCCTCCGACAGCTGCGCGACGCGCTCGGCGACGCGGTCCTGACCGAGGGCCCCGGGTTCGAGGCCGTGCACACCGACAAGTCGGGCTTCTCCGCACCGGGTCGCGCGCTCGCGCTCGTCGCTGCCCGCTCGGTCGAGGACGTGCAGGCGGCGCTGCGCATAGCGACGGAGCACCGGCTCTCGGTCGTGCCGCGCGGAGCGGGAACGGGCCTCGCTGCCGGGGGAGTGGCGAGCGAGGGAGCGCTCGTCCTCTCGACCGCCGCCATGGACCGCATCCTCGAGGTGTCGCTCGAGGACGAGCTGGCGGTGGTCGAGCCCGGGGTCATCAATCAGGCGCTGTCGGACGCCGTCGCTCCGCACGGCCTCGTCTTCTCGCCCGACCCCGCGAGCCGCGCGATCTCGAGCATCGGCGGCAACATCGCGACGAACGCCGGGGGGCTGCTGTGCGCCAAGTACGGCGTGACCCGCGAGGCGGTGCTCGGGTTGACAGTCGTCCTCCCCGACGGACGCCTGCTCCGCACCGGCCGCCGCAGCGTGAAGGGAGTCACCGGGTACGACCTCACCGCGCTCCTGACCGGCTCCGAGGGGACGCTGGGCGTCATCGTGGAGGCCACCGTGAAGCTCCGCCCGATCCCGACCGGGCGCGTGGTCACGGTCGGCGCGTACTTCCCGAGCGTCGTCGCCGCGGCCGCCGCCTCCGCCGCGATCACCGCCGCGCGGCTCCGTCCCGCGGTGATGGAGCTGATGGACGAGGCGGCGCTCGCCGCGATCTCGCGCTACACCGGAGCGGCCCTGGACCGCGGTGCCGCCTACCTCCTCGTCCAGACGGACGGCGGAGGAGCGGCGGAGGAGTCGCAGCGCGTCCTCGAGATCGTGACCGCCTCCGGGGGCGCCGCCGAGGCGACCGAGGACCCGGCCGAGGGCGAGGCTCTGCTGGCCGTCCGCCGGGCCTTCCACCCGGCGCTCGAGGCGGAGGGCCGGGTGCTGATCGAGGACGTCTGCGTGCCCCGCTCCGCGCTGCCGGCGATGTTCGCGGCGATCCGCGGCATCGAGGAGCGGACGGGGCTCAGCATCCCCACCGTCGCCCACGCGGGGGACGGGAACCTCCATCCGAACTTCGTGCTGCCCGCGGGGGACGGACCCGTGGGGGAGCACGTCTGGGGCGCCGCGGCGGAGCTCTTCCGCACGGCCCTGGCCCTCGGCGGCACGCTCACGGGCGAGCACGGCGTGGGACTGCTCAAGCGGCGCTGGCTGGCGGAGGAGCTGGGCGAGGACTCGCTGGCGCTCCAGCGCGGGATCAAGGCCGTGTTCGACCCGCTGGGGATCATGAACCCGGGGAAGGTCTTCTGAGGAGGGCCCCCGGGCTACAGCAGCTCGGCCGTGATCATCGAGGCGGTGAGCACGATCGTCGCCGCGGACATCAGCCAGTAGAGGACCGTCTCGCGCCAGGACCCGGCGGAGCCCAGCACGGGCAGCGCGGCGTAGCCGCCGGTGGTCCAGACGTGGCGCAGCGGTGTCCGGCGCAGGCGCCGCGGCAGGCGCACGCGCAGCGGCCACAGCCAGTTGATCCCGCCGGTCGTGAGGGCGTCGCCGGCCACGTGCACGAGGTAGCCCAGCGTCGCGGCGACCCGGAGCCACGCCCAGGTGCCGTCGGCGAGCGCGACGAGCAGGACCGTGACGACCGTCGCCCCGGCCCAGGCGATGCGCCAGGAGGGGGCGGCCCGGACGGCCTTCGCGGCGAAGGCGAGGGCGGGCAGCGTGAGCACAGCGGCCACGGCGACGGGACCGACGACCGGCACCGGGAAGCGCAGCGCCGTGAGCACCGGCACCAGGTACCAGACGACGGCGACCGCGAGCAGCGAGTGCATCCCGTGCCGGTGCCCTCCGCTGATCCGGCCCGCGGTCGCGGTGAGCAGGGAGGCGCCCGGCGCCGAGCGGGAGACGGTCGCGCTCGCGTGGTCCGCGTCGGGCACCAGGGCCCAGCCGGCGGCGACTCCGAGGCCGACCAGCCGGAGGTCCAGCGGGAGACCCGCGAGGCCGAGGGGCCCGGCGACGGCGGGCACGGAGGCGGCGACGGCCCAGGCGAGCGCACCGGAGACGGCGTGCGAGCGGCCCATCATCGCGGGTCGGCTCCTTCGACTGGGCGCTGCGACGACGGAGGACGGCCGCGGCGGCACGAGAGAACCCCCGGCCGAGTGCGTGAGCACGGACCGGGGGTGAGGGTGGGCGATACCGGACTCGAACCGATGACCTCTTCCGTGTGAAGGAAGCGCGCTACCAACTGCGCCAATCGCCCTGGGGGACGTGCTGGACGACCCGAGAGACGATCGTAGCGGATCCGCGGGGCCCGGATGCACCGCCGACGCCCGCCACGCCCGGGTGAACGGACGGCGACGAGCCGGTTTCGCGCGGAAAGACGCGGATCGGACTCCGAGCGGCGGGATCGGCGTCCGCTCGATTTGGATTCCGGCGCCGCTGTCGTATACATTCTTCTAGGTCGAGCCGGGCAGCGAAAGCGCCGGACAGGCAGCACGACAGCACGACACGCAAGACGGCAACACCAGTACGACCTACATGCGGATGTGGCGCAGCGGTAGCGCATCACCTTGCCAAGGTGAGGGTCGCGAGTTCGAATCTCGTCATCCGCTCGAACACCGGTCCTCGGACCGGCGTCATCGGGACGGCACCCTCGGGTGCCTCCCACCTGGTCGGCCCTCGGGCCGCCGACACCGAATCCCGTACACGGTGGATTGGCCGAGAGGCGAGGCAGCGGCCTGCAAAGCCGTATACACGGGTTCGAATCCCGTATCCACCTCGATCGTTCACCGAACGAGGCGCTCCGCACGGAGCAACGGGCGATTGGCGCAGCGGTAGCGCGCTTCCCTGACACGGAAGAGGTCACTGGTTCGATCCCAGTATCGCCCACCACGAGAACCCCCGGCCCCTGGCCGGGGGTTCTGTCGTTCCCGGCTCCGGCGCTACCCTCGCAGGATGCCCGCCCCGATCCCCGTCGACGACCAGGGCACCCTCCTGCGGCTCGTCTCGCGGGACGACGGACCGGCCCTCGCCGCCGCGTACCGGCGCAACCGCCGGCACCTCGCGCCCTGGGAGCCGACGCGCTCGACCCGCTTCTTCGAGGCAGGGGGCCAGACCGATGCCGTCGCCGACGCGCTCGCCGCGCACCGGGCCGGCAGCGTGCTCCCGCTCGTCCTCGACTCGGGCGGCGTGATCGTCGGTCGGCTGACCCTCGCGAACATCGTCCGCGGCGCCTTCGACAGCGGCGAGCTCGGCTACTGGCTCGACAGCGGTCTGGAGGGCCGCGGCGTGATGACCCGCGCGGTCGGAGCCGTCCTGCGCACCGCACGGGAGGATCTGGGGCTGCACCGCGTGCAGGCCGGGACGCTCCTCCACAACGTCGGATCGCAGACCGTGCTGCAGCGCAACGGCTTCGAGCGGATCGGCGTCGCGCGGCGCTACCTGCGGATCGCCGGGGAGTGGCAGGACCACGTCCTCTTCCAGGCGCTGCTCGAGGGCGGCCCGCTCCAGCCTCCGCCGACTCCGCTCGTCTAGGGTGAGCGGCGCCGGCCTTCTCCCGGCGCTCCGAGCGGGAGGGACGCGCCCATGACCACGCGGCACATCGGCGGACGAGAGTTCGACTTCGAGCGGCAGGTGGCCGTGATGGCGGTCGTGAACCGCACGCCCGACTCCTTCTACGACAAGGGCTCCACCTTCGCCCTGGACAGCGCCATCGCGGCCGCCGTGCGCGCCGCGGAGCTCGGCGCCGACTGGGTCGACATCGGCGGAGTGCCGTTCGGCCGCGGCCCCGCCGTCACGCTCCAGGAGGAGCTCGACCGGGTCGTCCCCGTCGTGGCGGGCATCGCGGAGCGGAGCGACGTGGTCGTCTCGGTGGACACGACGAGCGCCGAGGTCGCGCGCGCGAGCATCGCCGCGGGCGCCTCCGTCATCAACGACACGAGCGGGCTGCACGACCCCCGGATGCTCGAGGTCGTCGCCTCCTCCTCCGCCCAGCTCGTCATCACCCACAGCGTGGGCGCCCCCCGCAGCGAGCCGGAGAGACCCGAGTACGACGACGTCGTGGCGACCGTGGTCGACCATCTGCGGAGCCGCGTCGATCGCGCGCTCTCGGGTGGAGTGCCTGCCGGGAGGATCATCGTCGATCCGGGTCACGACCTGAACAAGAACACCCTGCACACGCTCGAGCTCACCCGCCGGCTGGGCGAGGTGGCCGCGCTCGGCTTCCCGGTGCTCGCCGCGGTGTCCAACAAGGACTTCATCGGCGAGGCGCTGGACCGGCCGCAGGGGGAGCGCCTCGAGGGCTCCCTCGCCGCCGCGGTGATCTGCATCCTGAACGGTGCGCGGATCGTGCGCATGCACGACGTGCGCCAGGCGGTGGACGCCGTGCGGATGACGGAGGCGGTGCTGGGCTGGCGGGCGCCCGCCTTCCTCCGCCACAACGTGGAGCCGGCGGCGTGAGCGCCCGCATCGACGGCCTGTCGCCGGCCGAGCAGGACCTGTCCGACGAGGCTCTGCTGGCCCTCTACGCGGACGGGGCCGGCGAGCAGTGGCTCCGGGTCAACTTCGTCGCGAGCGTCGACGGAGCGATCACCCGTGACGGCGTCTCGGGCGATCTCGGGGGCGCGGCGGACCTGCGCGTGTTCGATCTGCTCCGCCGGCTCGCCGACGTCGTGCTCGTCGCGGCCGGCACGGTGCGGACCGAGGGCTACGGCCCGATGGTGCTGAGCGACGAGTCCGTGCGGGCCCGGCTCGGCACCGGGCTCGCCCCGCAGCCCGTCTTCGCGATCGTCTCGGGGTCGCTCGACCTCGATCCCGCCTCGCGGATCTTCACCGAGGCGCCGGTGCGCCCGATCGTCGTGACCACCGGCTCCTCGCCGGCCCGCCGCCGCGCGGAGCTCGCCGAGGTCGCCGACGTGCTCGTCTGCGGCGACGCAGAGCTCGACGCGACGCGGATGCGGGCGCAGCTCGCGGAGCGGGGGCTCGGCAGGATCCACTGCGAGGGCGGTCCGTCGCTGCTCGGGACCCTCCTCGCCGCGGACGCCGTCGACGAGCTCTGCCTGACCGTCGCTCCGACGCTCGAGGCGGGGGACTCCGGGAGGCTCGCCCGCGGCGACGTCCCCGGACCGCGCCCGCAGCACCTGGCGCACGTGCTCAGCGCCGGCGACACGCTGCTCCTGCGCTACCTCCGCCGGCGCTGACCCGCCCTACTCGCGGCGCCGCTCGTTCTCGTCGCGCTTGGCCTCGGAGGCCGGACGGGCGGCGATCACGGGGTGGGCGCCGGTGAAGCCGTCCCGGGCGGACGCGATCGCCAGGATGCGCGGCTTCGCGACGTGCCAGCCCACGATCAGGGCGGGCACGCCGACCACCGCGACGATCCCCACGGTCCAGGTGCCGGTTGGGAAGTCGACGGCGATGAGGACCACCACGATCACCAGGAACGCCAGGGTGAGCCACGAGGTCACCGGGGCGCCGGGCATCCGGAAGGACGGGCGCTCCAGGCGCCCCTGGGCCGCCCAGCGCTGCAGCTGCATCTGGCAGAGGACGATCATGCCCCAGCCCGTGACGATGCCCAGCGCCGAGACGTTGAGGACGATCTCGAAGGCCTCGGACGGCACGAAGAGGTTCAGCACGATCCCGATCAGGGTGATGCTCGCCGTGAGCAGGATGCCGCCGTAGGGGACGCCCTGCTTGTTCATCCGGCCGGTGAAGGCGGGGGCGGAGCCGTTGAGCGCCATGGAGCGGAGGATGCGGCCGGTCGAGTAGAGCCCGGCGTTGATGCTGGAGAGCGCGGCCGTCAGCACGACGAAGTTCATGATCGATCCGGCGATCTCGCCCGAGGAGCCGTCGCCCAGCGAGCTGAAGAACGTGACGAACGGGCTCTCGCCCTTCGAGTAGGCCGTGTAGGGCAGCAGCAGCGTCAGCAGCAGCACCGAGCCGACGTAGAAGACGGCGATGCGCAGGATGACCGAGTTGATCGCCCGCGGGATGACCTTCGCCGGCTCCGCGGTCTCGCCCGCCGCCGTGCCGACCAGCTCGACTCCGGAGTAGGCGAACACCACGCCCTGGACGACCAGGACGCTGGCGATCAGGCCGCCGGGCAGGATGCCGCCGTTGTCGTTCCAGAGGCTGATCCCGGGGTCCACGGCGACGCCGCCGGACTGCAGCGGCCAGCCCGCGGCGAGCACGACGACGCCGATCACCAGGAAGACCACCAGCGCCGTGACCTTGATGAGCGCGAACCAGAACTCCAGCTCCCCGAAGACCTTGACCGAGACGAGGTTCAGCGAGAGCACGACGACCAGGGCGATGAGTGCGAGGAGCCACTGGGGCACGGAGGAGAAGAGCGACCAGTACTTCACGTACAGGGCCACCGCGGTGACGTCGGCGATCGCGGTCATCGCCCAGTTCAGGAAGTACATCCATCCGGCGACGAAGGCGGCCTTCTCGCCCAGGAACTCGCGGGCGTAGGAGATGAAGGAGCCCGAGCTCGGCCGGTGCAGGACCAGCTCGCCCAGCGCGCGGAGGATCAGGTAGGCGAAGACGCCGCAGACCGCGTACACGACGACGAGCGAGGGACCGGCGGTGGCGAGTCGCCCGCCCGCGCCGAGGAAGAGGCCGGTGCCGATCGCGCCGCCGATGGCGATCATCTGCAGCTGCCGGGGCTTGAGGCCGGGACGGTAGCCCTCCTGCTCCTTCGAGAAGTCGGGCTGCACGGGCCCGCGGTCGTCGTCGCTCTGCGTCACGGGGGCTCCCTCGTCACCGGATCGCGCCGGGCGGCTGCTCCGGCACGCCCGTCAGGGTAAGGGCGCGCTGCTCGGAGGAGGCGGGTGGCGCGGTCCGCGGCATGCGGATCCTCTCAGGATCGGGGCGCCTACCCTGGAGGCATGAGCGGTCCCGACCTCGCACGGCAGTCCTCGCTCGAGGGCGTCCGGATCCCGTCGCCGGCGAGGCGCCTGAACGGCGGCACCGATCCGGCGCTCGTCTGGCGCAACGAGCTCGACGGGCTGACCTTCCGCGTGGACGCCGGGTACCTGAAGTGGAATCCCCGGTCCACGGGCGTCGACCTCAGTCGCGAGATCGCGCGTCTGCGCTGGCTGGAGGGGCGGATCGACGCGCCCCGGATCCTGGAGGCGGGCGAGGACGAGGAGGGGCAGTGGCTCCTCACCGCACCGCTGCCCGGGCAGAGCGCCGTCGATCCGAAGTGGACCGCCCGGCCGGAGGAGGCCGTCCGCGCGATCGCGGCCGGCCTGCGGGCGGTCCACGCGCTCCCCGTCGACGCGGTGCCCGAGGAGCTGCGCGGCGACTCCTGGTTCGCGCGCCGGCCGTCGGCGCTCGGCGCGGCTCCGGAGCTCGTGGACCCCGTCGTGGTGCACGGCGACGCGTGCGCTCCGAACACGCTGGTCGACGACGACGGACGCTGGAGCGGCACGGTCGACGTCGGCGACCTGGGCGTGGGCGACCGCTGGGCGGATCTGGCGGTCGCCGCGGTCAGCCTCGGCTGGAACTACGGCCCCGGCCACACCCCGCTGCTCCTCGCGGAGTACGGAGCGGATCCGGACGACGAGCGCGCGGCCTACTACCGCGCGCTCTGGTCGTCCGAGTCCTGAGTCATTTCTTCTTCGCGGCCTCGTCGTCCTGGGCCGCGCCCTCGCCGCTGCGGTTCTCGCTCGCCAGGCGCAGCCAGCGTCCGTCGCGGACGTCCTTCTCGTGCACGGCCGCCTTCTTGTCGCTCGCGGCGGTGTCGCGCGGGGGGAGCTGGATGGTCTCCTCCGCCTCGATGCCCGCCTGCAGCTCGCGTCCGCGCTCGAGCTCGGCGTCGAACTCCGCGCCGAAGAGCAGGGCGATGTTGGTGATCCAGATCCAGAGGAGGAAGACGATCACCGCGCCGAGCGAGCCGTAGGTCTTGTTGTAGTTGGAGAAGTTGGCCACGTAGAACGCGAAGCCGGTCGAGGCGATCAGCCAGATCGCCAGGGCGACGATCGATCCGATGCTGATCCAGCGGAACTTCGGCTGGCGGATGTTGGGCGCCCAGTAGTACAGGATCGCGACGATCACGATCGCGATGACCACGAGCACCGGCCATTTCGCGATGTTCCACACGGTGAGGGCGGCGGGCCCGAGGCCCACGACGTCGCCGACGGCGGTCGCGACCGGTCCGCTGAGCACCAGGATGAGCGCCGCGATCACGATCAGGACGACCGTCACCACGGTCACGCCGAGCATCGTCGGGCGGAGCTTCCAGAAGGGGCGCCCCTCGTCGATCTGGTAGACGCGGTTCATCGCGCGGCCGAAGGCGCCGACGTAGCCGGAGGCGGACCAGATCGCTCCGACGACACCGGTCACGAAGGCGAGACCCGCGGCGGAGGAGCTGGTCAGCGCCTGGATCGGGTCGCGCAGCAGGTCGACGACCTCGCTCGACGCGAGGTTCCCGATCAGGTCGAGCACCAGATCGGTGGTGGCCTGCGCCTGGCCGAAGAGCCCCAGCACGGACACGATCGCGAGCAGGGCGGGGAAGAGCGCGAGCACGGCGTAGTAGGTGAGCGCGGCGGCGAGGTCGGTGCACTGGTCGGCGCCGAACTCGCGGGCCGTCTTCTTGAGGACGTAGAACCAGGAGCGCTTGGTGATGTCGGTGACGTCGTCGGGCTTCCGGGAATCGTCGGGATCGGGCGCTGTCTTCTCGCGGGTCGTGCTCTGCTCGGCCATGCGGACACGCTACGGGGCCGACAGTCGTCGGACGGCCCCCTTGACGGCGCGGCCGGTCGTGTCGCGAGTCAGGCCCGGCGCTGGCGCGCGGCGGCGAGGGTGCCGAAGAGGAGGAAGGAGCAGGTCGCGGCGAGGACGGTCAGCAGGGGAGCCTCCCAACCGCCGCTCGCGTCGTGCGCGAAGCCGATGACGGTCGGGGCGGTGGCGGCCACGGCGTAGCCGATCCCCTGCACCGTGGCCGAGAGCCGCGACGCGTGGGCGTCGGAGCGGGAGAGCCGCACGACGAGCACGAAGACCACCGTGAATCCTCCGCCCTGGGCCGCGCCGCCCAGCACGCACCAGAGCGCCCAGAGCTGCGGCGCGAGCAGCAGCCCCGCCGGCACCGTGCACCAGAGGAGGCCGACGAGCACGATGCTCCCCAGCGGTCCGAGCCTCCGGACCAGGAGCGGGACGCCGAGGGCGCCGGCGACCGCGGCGAGCTGGAACACGGAGGCGCTCGCGCCCGCGGTCGCGATCGAGAAGCCGTTGCGGTCGACGAGCAGCGAGGGGAGCCACGCCGTCACTCCGTAGTACGAGAACGCCTGGCTCGAGAAGCAGAGCGCGAGCGCCAGCACGGTCGCGCTCCGGAAGATCCGCGGAGCCGGTGCGGCCGGTGCGCGGTCGGCGCGGGCCGGGCGGGGAGTCGGACGCAGGGCCGCCCGAGGCCCCACGGCCACGAGCCAGCCGGCCAGAGCGAGGGCGTTGAGGGCGAGCCAGACGAGCAGGGCGCCGCGCCAGCCGAGCGCCAGAGCGAGCGGAGCGGTGCCGAGCGAGGTGATCGTCGAGCCGATGTTGAGGGCCGCGGTGTAGACGCCCGTCGTGAGGTCGACGCGCTCGGGAGCGACGTCCCGCCGGATCACGACGGGGAGGACGACGTTGCCGATCGTGATGGAGACGCCGATCAGGATCGTGCCCGCCACGGCCGGTCCCACGTCGCCGATCGAGCGGACGATCGTGCCGAGCGCGACGCCGATCACCGTGACGGTCACGGCGGCGTCGGTTCCCGCGCGGCGGATCACCAGGAGGGCGAGCGGAGTCGCCAGGGCGAAGCAGAGCACGGGGATGCTGGTGAGGATCCCCGCCTGGCCCGCGGACAGCGCGAGGTCCTCGCGCACCGCGTCGATGATCGGCGCGACGGCGACGATCGGACCGCGCAGGACCAGCGCGACCAGGGCGACCGCCACGACGAGGAGCCAGGGAGCGCTCCGGCGCGCGGTCATCGGGGCGTCGAGGGCCGCGGCACCCCGGTCAGCCGGCCAGGCCGGGGACCCCGGCCGAGAGGTTGCCGACGATGGTGAAGACGCCCGACACCAGACCGAGGATCCCGGTGACGAGTCCTGCCGTCGCGAGCCCGCGACCGCCTCCGACGACCGGTGCGGCCGCCCGGCCCTTCGCTGAGAAGACGATGGCGAGTATCGAGGGGATCAGCAGCGGATTGATCAGCAGGCTCAGGACGCCGAGCACGAGGCTCGCGATCGCCATCGGGTTGCGGCCGGCCGCGGAGGACAGGACGGACGGATAGGCGAACAGCTCCTGCTCCGGAGCGCCCGGGGGCGTGCCGTAGGCGGGAGCGGGCGCCGAGGAGGACGGGCGGGACCGGTTGGTCCACGCCGCCCCGTCCCAGTAGAGCTCCGAGCCGAGGTCGGCCGGGTGCGGGTACCACCCGGGCGCGGGCAGCGGAGCGGAGTCGTCGGGCATGGGGCGAGTCTAGAGCGGCGCCGATCAGCTCTTGGGCTGCTCGATGCCGAGCGCGTTCCCGTCGGGATCGAGGATCCAGGCCGCCCAGACGCTGCCGCGGTCGGCCACGCCGTTCTCGGTGCGCAGCTCGTCGCTGTCGTAGTCCTCCGGAGCCACGCCCCGAGTCGCCAGCGCGTCCAGCTCGGCGCGCAGGTCGGCCACCCGCCAGGCGGCCTTGGTCTGCTCGTCCTTCGAGCCCGTGGTGCTGGCGGTGACGGTGAGCCGGGTGCCGCCGCAGGAGTAGGCGATCGCCGACTCGCTCTCCTCGAGGACCTCCAGTCCCAGGGAGCCGGCATAGAAGGCGCGGGAGGCGGCGAGGTCGCGGGAGAGCAGAACGGGGCCGATGGGGGAGTCGGAGAGCACGGTGAGTCCTTTCGTCGGTGGGCCTCCAGTCGACGCCCGCTGCGGCCCGGCGCGGAAGGGGTTGCCACCGGGCCGGCCGGAGGGGGCGGGCGCGGCAGAATGGCCTCGGCCGTGCCCGTCGCGCGGCCGGGAGGAGCCCTCATGAGCTGGACCATCGACGAGGTGGCGTGGACCCACCCGGACGCCGAGCGTCTGCGCGACGCGCAGCGGCGCGAGCTCGACGAGCGCTACGGCAACGACGACCACGAGCCCGGCACGCCGCCCTCGGCCGACGACGTGCCCGTCTTCCTCGTCGCCCGCGACGCGAGCGGCACGGCGGTGGCCTGCGGCGGACTGCGGCCTCTCGACGACGACGTCCTCGGACCGGGGGCGATCGAGGTGAAGCGGATGTTCGCCGACCGCGCCGCCCGCGGCACCGGAGCGGCCACGGCCGTCCTGCGCGCGCTCGAGGCGCGGGCGGCCGCTCTGGGCACGACGCGCCTGGTGCTGGAGACCGGGACGCTCCAGCCCGACGCGATGCGGTTCTACCTCCGGGAGGGCTACCACTCCATCCCGCCGTTCGGCGCCTACATCGGGTCCGAGCACTCGGTCTGCTACGCCCGCGATCTCGCTCCCGGCGCCTGAGCGTCAGCGGCGCAGGGTCTCCACCGGGTACTCGCCGAAGCGGCGGTGGTACGCCCCCGAGAAGCGGCCCTGGTTGAGGAAGCCCCAGCGCGCGGAGACGGCGCGCACGGTCTCCTCGCCCGGAGCGCCCTCGCGCAGCTCGACGCGCGCCCGGTCGAGACGCACGCCGCGCAGGTAGCCGAGCGGAGTGTCGCCGAAGTGCCTCCGGAACGCGGCCTGCAGCGCCCGCGGAGTGAGCCCCGCCGCTGTCGCGATGTCGGACACGGTGACGGGCGACGCGGCGAACGCGTGCAGGAACTCGGCGGCACGCAGCAGGTGCTCGAGCCCCGGCCGCAGCACCTGCGCCGGAACGACGACCGGCCGGTGCGCGAAGGTCGCGAGCAGGTGCAGAGCGACGCCGCGCTCCGCCGCCACGAGCTGCAGCGCGGTCGCCTCGCGGCCCGACCGCAGGACGCCCGCGAAGTCGTCGACCGCCCGCCACCAGCCCGGGAGTGCCGACGCGGAGGCGATCGAGCGGTGGTCGAAGACGAGCGGCAGCGGCACGCCGTCGCCGGCCTCGGACGCGACCTGCTCGAGGAGGCCGGCGGCCACGTGCACGAGCCGCTGCTGGAAGTCGCGGCTGACGAACTCGAACGGACGCGCGCTGGGGAACACGACCGGCCGCCCCGGCAGGTGGACGATCCGATCGCCCTCCGGGTCCACCACGCTCGTGCCGGAGAGGAACCACGAGACGACGTACTCGCCCTCCGGACGCAGCCCCCCGGACACGGAGCCCCGGAACACCGACGTCCGCAGGCTCACGCCCTCGCTCCCGGAGACGTCGTAGCGGAAGGAGAAGGGCCGCTCGACCGGTTCCGTCCGGAATCCCGACCCGCCGTAGCCGT
Organism: Rathayibacter sp. AY1A3; assembly: GCF_002930975.1. Taxonomy (NCBI): domain Bacteria; kingdom Bacillati; phylum Actinomycetota; class Actinomycetes; order Micrococcales; family Microbacteriaceae; genus Rathayibacter; species Rathayibacter sp. AY1A3. Next base: position 32,464 of record NZ_PSTO01000019.1, read on the forward strand.
CCGAGTAGAAGCGCCGCGCCTCCTCCAGGTCGGCCCCGGAGCGCGTGAAGCGCTGCAGCGCAGGACCGGCACCCATCGGACCAGGATGCCACCTGGACGGATTGCGCACCGGTCGCCCCCGCGCCCCTCTCCGGGGCACGTCCTGTCGGCAGGGTGACGGGGTCGGACGACACGGACGGAGACGCATGGAGATCAGCGCACGCAGACTCGCGGCACGCGACGCGGTGGCCGTCGTCGCCGTGCTCGCCGCACTCGAGGGGGCGCTCGCCGTGGACTCCCTGCCGCCCGGCCTGGAGGAGGTCCTCCTGCACCAGCTCGAGCGCAGCTCGCTCGTGCTCCCCGGCGCCGACCGGGACGAGCTCGCCTCCGCTCTGCGCGCGCTCGACGCCCGCGTGCGCGACGCGCTCGGGTAGAGGCCGCCGCCGACTACAGTCGAGGGGTCAACCGAGCCCGAGGAGTGCCCGCACGTGTCGAACGAACCGTCGAATCCCGCAGAGAACGAGTCCCACTCGGTCGTCACCGAGGCGGGCACGGGATTCACGCACTTCACCGACCGGGCCGTGGTCGCGATCCGCGTCAACGGGGAGCTCAAGGATCTCGCCGCCGACGTCGTGCCGGGCGACCGCATCGAGCCGGTGCTCATCTCCTCGCCGGACGGGCTGAACATCCTCCGCCACTCCGCGGCCCACGTGCTCGCACAGGCGGTGCAGCAGATCAACCCGGAGGCGAAGCTGGGCATCGGCCCGCCCGTCACCGACGGCTTCTACTACGACTTCGACGTCGAGGAGCCCTTCACGCCCGAGGCGATGAAGGCGCTCGAGAAGGCGATGGACCGCATCGTCCGCCAGGGCCAGCGGTTCGTGCGCCGCGTCGTCTCCGAGGAGGAGGCGCGCGCCGAGCTCGCCGGCGAGCCCTACAAGCTCGAGCTGATCGGGATCAAGGGCGGGGGAGCCGAGGACGAGAGCGTCGAGGTCGGCGGCGCCGAGCTCACCATCTACGACAACGTCGACCCGCGTTCCGGCGAGACGGTCTGGAAGGACCTCTGCCGCGGCCCGCATCTGCCCAACACCCGCATGATCGGCAACGGCTACGCCCTGACCCGCAACGCTGCCGCCTACTGGCGCGGCTCGGAGAAGAACCCGCAGCTGCAGCGCGTCTACGGCACCGCGTGGCCCACGAAGGACGAGTTGCGCGAGCACCAGGCCCGCCTCGAGGAGGCGGCGCGCCGCGACCACCGCAAGCTCGGCCACGAGCTCGACCTGTTCTCCTTCCCGGACGAGATCGGCTCCGGCCTCGCGGTCTTCCACCCCAAGGGCGGGATCATCCGCTACGAGATCGAGCAGTACATGCGCGAGCAGCTGCTCGCCCACGACTACGAGCTCGTCTACACGCCGCACATCACCAAGGGCGACCTGTTCCTCACGAGCGGGCACCTGCAGTGGTACTCCGAGGGGATGTTCCCCCCGATGCACCTCGACGAGCTGCAGGACGAGGACGGCAACGTCACCCGCCAGGGCCAGGACTACTACCTCAAGCCCATGAACTGCCCGTTCCACAACCTGATCTTCCGCTCGCGCGGCCGCAGCTACCGCGAGCTCCCGCTGCGCCTGGCCGAGTTCGGCACCGTGTACCGCTACGAGAAGAGCGGCACCCTGCAGGGCCTCACCCGCGTGCGCGGCCTGACCCAGGACGACGCCCACATCTACGTCGCGCAGGAGGACGTGTCGGCCGAGCTGACCCGCAACCTCGAGTTCGTGCTGCAGGTGCTGCGCGACTACGGCCTCGACGACTTCTACCTCGAGCTGTCCACGAACGAGGAGGGCAACCCGAAGTTCGTCGGTGCGCCCGAGCAGTGGGAGGAGGCGATCGAGTCGCTGCGCGCGGTCGCCGTCGCCTCCGGTCTCGAGCTGGTGCCGGATCCGGGAGGAGCGGCGTTCTACGGTCCGAAGATCTCGGTGCAGGCGCGCGACGCCATCGGCCGCACCTGGCAGATGTCGACCATCCAGCTCGACTTCAACCAGCCCGAGCGCTTCGAGCTCGAGTACACGGCCTCGGACGGCTCGAAGAAGCGGCCCGTGATGATCCACCGTGCGCTCTTCGGCTCCATCGAGCGCTTCTTCGCGATCCTCACCGAGCACTACGCCGGGGCGTTCCCGGTCTGGCTGTCGCCGGTCCAGGTCGTGGGCATCCCGATCGCCGACGAGTACCTGCCCTACCTCGAGGAGGTCGTCGGCGAGCTCAAGCGGTCGGGCATCCGCGCCGAGATCGACTATTCCAGCGACCGGATGCAGAAGAAGATCCGCAACGCCACGCTGCAGAAGGTGCCCTTCCAGATGATCGTGGGGGAGAAGGACCGCGACGCCGGAGCCGTCAGCTTCCGCTTCCGCGACGGCACGCAGGAGAACGGGATCCCGGTCGCCGACGCCGTCGCGCGCATCCGCGAGGCCGTCGCCTCGAAGGCGCAGGTCTGAGCGTGAGCGACGGCTGCGTGCCCGAGGGAGCGGAGGGCTCGGCGCACCTCGCCGGGGTTCCCGACGAGTTCCAGCGCCTGTGGACGCCGCACCGGATGGTCTACATCCAGAAGGGGCAGCCCGGAGCCGACGACTGCCCCTTCTGCGTGGCGCCGACGCTGAGCGACGAGGAGGCCCTCATCGTCGCCCGCGGGGAGCACGCCTACGTCCTGCTGAACCTGTTCCCGTACAACTCCGGCCACCTCCTGGTCTGCCCGTACCGGCACATCCCGCTCTACGACGAGGCCACTCCCGAGGAAGTGGCCGAGATCGGAGCGCTCACGCAGACGGCCATGCGCGTCGTCCGCTCGGTCTCGAACAACGACGGCTTCAACCTCGGGATGAACCAGGGCGCGGTCGCGGGAGCGGGGATCGCCGCGCACCTGCACCAGCACGTGGTTCCGCGCTGGGCGACCGACGCGAACTTCTTCCCGATCATCGCCCGCACGAAGGCGCTCCCGCAGCTGCTCGGCGACGTGCGGGCGAGCCTCGCGGCGGCCTGGCCGAGCCTCTAGACCGCCGCCCGGTCCCCTGTCCAGCGCCGCGGACGGTGGGCGCCGTCTCGTAGACTCGGAGCTGCCGTCGGCGGAAGTCGCCGCACAGAACAGGACTCGCGAACATGACCGACACCACCACTCCGTCCTCGTCCGCTCCCGAGCAGTTCGGCTCGAGCCGCGTCAAGCGCGGTCTCGCCGAGATGCTCAAGGGCGGCGTCATCATGGACGTCGTCGACGCCGATCAGGCCCGCATCGCGGAGGACGCCGGCGCGGTCGCCGTCATGGCGCTCGAGCGCGTCCCCGCCGACATCCGCTCGCAGGGCGGCGTCGCACGCATGAGCGACCCCGACCTGATCGACGGCATCGTCTCCGCCGTGTCGATCCCCGTCATGGCGAAGGCGCGCATCGGCCACTTCGTCGAGGCGCAGATCCTGCAGGAGCTCGGCGTCGACTACATCGACGAGTCCGAGGTCCTCTCGCCCGCCGACTACGTGAACCACATCGACAAGTGGAACTTCACCGTCCCCTTCGTCTGCGGAGCGACCAACCTGGGCGAGGCGCTGCGCCGCATCACCGAGGGCGCAGCGATGATCCGCTCGAAGGGCGAGGCCGGCACCGGCGACGTCTCCGAGGCGACCAAGCACATCCGCACGATCTCCGGCGAGGTCAACCGCCTGAAGGCGATGACCAAGGACGAGCTCTACGTCGCCGCGAAGGAGCTGCAGGCCCCCTACGACCTGGTCGTCGAGATCGCCCGGACCGGCAAGCTCCCCGTCGTCCTCTTCACCGCCGGCGGGGTCGCGACCCCGGCCGACGCGGCGCTGATGATGCAGCTGGGCGCCGACGGCGTGTTCGTCGGCTCCGGCGTCTTCAAGTCGGGCGAGCCCGCCAAGCGCGCGGCCGCGATCGTGAAGGCGACCACCTTCTTCGACGACGCGAAGGTCGTCGCGGAGGCCTCGCGCGGCCTGGGCGAGGCGATGGTCGGCATCAACGTGGCCGACGTGCCCGCGCCGCACCGCCTCGCCGAGCGTGGCTGGTAGCGCCGACGCGCCGCTCGCCGGCGCAGGACCGACGCGGGAGTCGCTCGAGGGGCTCCGCGTCGGCGTCCTCGCGCTGCAGGGCGACTTCCGCGAGCACGCGCACGTCCTGCGCGAGCTGGGCGCCGAGGTGGTGCTCGTGCGCCGCCCGGAGGAGCTCGCCACCGTCGCGGGGCTGGTCATCCCGGGCGGCGAGTCCACGGTGATGGACAAGCTGTCGCGACTCTTCGGCCTCGCGGAGCCGGTCGTCGAGGCGATCAGTGCGGGGATGCCCGTCTACGGGACGTGCGCCGGGCTGATCATGCTCGCCGACCGGGTCCTCGACCGCATCGACGGCCAGAGCAGCTTCGGCGGCCTGGACGTGTCGGTCCGGAGGAACGCGTTCGGCAACCAGCTCGACTCCTTCGAGACCGATCTCGACGTGCCGGCCATCGGCGATCCGCCGGTGCACGCGGTCTTCATCCGCGCACCGGTCGTGGAGGAGCTGGGGGAGCGGGCGACCGCGCTCGCCAGCGTCGCCGACGGGCGGGTGGTCGCGGTCGAGCAGGGCAACCTCCTCGGGACGGCGTTCCATCCCGAGATCACCGGCGACTACCGGTTCCACGAGCTGTTCCTGCGGAAGGTCGCGGCGACGCGCTTCGGCGACTGACCCGCTGCCGTCCCCTCTGCCAGGGGTGGACGGTGCGGGACCCGCGGGCCAGGGTGGTCGCATGCCCGAACTCCCCGAGGTCCAGGCCCTCGCCCTCGATCTCGACGCGCGCCTGGGCGGACGCGTCCTCGAGCGGCTCGACGTGTTCGCGATCTCCGCCCTCAAGACCGTCGCCATCTCGCCGTCGGCTCTGTCCGGCGAGACCGTCCACGGAGTATCGCGGCACGGCAAGTTCCTCGACATCGCAGTCGGCGAGGCCCACGTCCTCCTGCACCTCGCCCGCGCCGGCTGGGTCCGCTGGCGGCCCGAGCGGCCGACGGCTCCGGCGAAGCCCGGCCGGGGCCCGCTCGCCGCTCGGCTCGTCCTCGACGACGGGTCGGGATTCGACGTGACGGAGGCCGGCACCAAGAAGAGCCTCGCGCTCTCGATCGTCGCCGATCCGCTCGACGTCCCGGGCGTCGCCCGGCTGGGTCCCGATCCGCTGGACCCGGAGTTCACCGAGGAGATCCTCGGCGCGATCCTCGCCACGGCGGGCCGGGCGCAGGTGAAGGGCGTCCTCCGCGACCAGTCCCGCATCGCCGGCATCGGCAACGCCTACTCCGACGAGATCCTCCACGTGGCGCGCATGTCGCCCTTCAAGCCCGCCGCGCTCACCGCCGACGAGCTGGACCGCCTCTACGCGGCCCTCCGCTACACACTCGAGGAGGCGCTCGCCCGCGCCGAGGGCCTGCACGCGGCCGACCTCAAGCGCGAGAAGAAGCTCGGCATGCGCGTCCACGGCCGCACAGGAGAGGCGTGCCCCGTCTGCGGCGACACGATCCGCCAGGTGGTCTTCCACGACTCCACGCTCCAGTACTGCCCCACCTGCCAGACCGACGGCAGGATCCTCGCCGACCGGCTGCTGTCGCGGCTGATCAAGTAGCGAGCCGGTCCTCGCCCGGCTCGCCGCGGTCGGCTTCCGGAGATGGCGGGACGGGTGGAGCGGGTCGCGTCCGCCTACAGTGATCCGCTGGCACGCGGATCACTGGTTCGGCTGTGCTTGTGGCGAGCCGGTCCCTGCCCGGCTCGCCGCGGTCGGCTTCCGGGGGTGGCGGGACGGGTGGAGCGGGTCGCGTTCGCCTAGCGCGATCCGCTGGGACGCGGATCGTGCGTTCGGCGGTGCGGGGGCTGCCGAGACGGCGGCTCGTCTCCGGCGAGACGGGCGCGGAAGGCTCGGTGCTCGGGCCGAGACGGGCGCGGACCGGCTCTCGAATAGACTGGCCCCTGCCATCAGCGGCGCCCTCGGGGGCCGCACGCAACGAGATTTCCGAGGGAGCACCGTGTCCGGGCATTCCAAGTGGGCCACGACCAAGCACCAGAAGGCGATCAAGGACTCGCGCCGCGCGAAGTCCTTCGCCAAGCTGATCAAGAACATCGAGGTGGCCGCCAAGATCGGCGGCGCCGACCTCTCCGGCAACCCGACGCTCGTCGACGCCGTGCAGAAGGCGAAGAAGACCTCGGTGCCGAACGACAACATCGACCGCGCGATCAAGCGCGGCGCCGGCCTCACCGGCGAGGTCATCGACTACACGACGATCATGTACGAGGCCTACGGCCCCAACGGCATCGCCCTGCTCGTCGAGTGCCTCACCGACAACAAGAACCGCGCCGCGGCGGACGTCCGCACCGCGATGACCCGCAACGGCGGCACCATGGCCGACCCGGGCAGCGTCGCCTACAACTTCGCGCGCAAGGGCGTCATCTCCGTGCCCCACGGAGAGAGCGTCACCGAGGACGACGTGCTCGGCGCGGTCCTCGACTTCGGTGTCGACGACGTGCTCGACCACGGCGAGAGCTTCGAGGTCCGCGTCGAGCCGAGCGAGCTCGTCCCGGCCCGCTCGGCCCTGCAGGAGGCGGGCATCGACTACGACTCCGCCGACATCGAGTTCGTCGCCTCCCTCCAGGTCGAGGCCGACGCCGAGACGGCTCGCAAGGTCTTCCGCCTGATCGACGCGCTCGAGGACTCGGACGACGTGCAGAACGTTTACACCAACCTCGACATCACGGCAGAGGTGCGCGCCGAGCTCGAGAACGAGGAGTGACGCGGTGAGCCCGGCCCGATCCTGGAGGGCGGCCTGATGCGCGTCCTCGGGATCGACCCCGGGCTCACCCGCTGCGGCGTCGGCATCGTCGACGTCTCGCGCGACCGCCGCGCGACCCTCGTGCACGTGACGGTCCTCCGGACACCGCCCGATGACGCGCTGGAGCGCCGCCTGCTGGCCCTGGGCGACGGGCTCGAGGCGCTGCTCGACGAGCACCGCCCCGACGCCGTCGCGATCGAGCGGGTCTTCGCGCAGAACAACGTCAGCACCGTGATGGGCATCGCGCAGATCAGCGGCGTCGCCCTCGTCGCGGCGGCCCGGCGCGGGCTCCCGGTCGGGATGCACACGCCGAGCGAGGTGAAGGCCGCCGTCACCGGCTACGGAGCCGCGGACAAGCGCCAGGTCACCGCGATGATCCAGCGCGTCCTCCGGCTCGACGCCCCGCCGCGGCCGGCCGACGCGGCCGACGCTCTCGCCCTGGCCGTCTGCCACGCTTGGCGGGCCCCTCTCGCGCCCTCCTCCGGGTCGGCGGGAGCCGGTGCCGACGGAGCGGCGGGCGGCACAGCAGCGCAGCGGGCGTGGCGCGCCGCCGAGGCCGCGAGTCGAACGCCTGTTCGAGCGTCTAGACTGACGCGGTGATCTCCTCCCTCCGCGGCACCGTCCTCTCCGCCCGCGGGAGTCTCGCCGTCCTCGACGTCCACGGCGTCGGCTACGCGGTGAACGTGACCCCGCAGCACGCGCTCGAGATGCGCGTCGGCGACGAGACCACGGTCAGTACCGTGCTCGTCGTCCGCGAGGACTCGCTCACCCTCTACGGCTTCCCCGACGAGGAGCAGCTCGAGATCTTCGAGCTGCTGATCGGCGTGACCGGCGTCGGCCCGAAGTCCGCCCTCGGCGTTCTCGGCGCGGTCGAGCCGGACCGGATCGCGCAGGCGGTCGCCGACGAGGACGACGGGGTGTTCCGGAAGGTCAGCGGCATCGGCCCGAAGACGGCCAAGCTGATCATCCTGTCCCTCGCCGGCAAGGTGACCGTCCGTCCGCGCGCCGCCCGCGGCTCCGGTCCCGCCGCCACCGCCGCGCAGAACGTGCTCGCGGCGCTCGTCGGCCTGGGCTGGCCCGAGCGCACCGCGGCCGATGTGGTCGACGAGATCCTGCTCGACGCGCAGGCCTCCGACGCCGCGAACGTGCAGGCGCTGCTCCGGCTCGCCCTCGCCCGCCTCGGTCCGGCGGCCCGCTCGTGAGCGACGAGGTGCTGGGCGCCGAGGTCGCATCGGAGGCCGAGGTCGCCTTCGAGGGCGCCCTGCGGCCCAGGAACCTCAGCGAGTTCGTCGGCCAGCGCAAGGTGCGCGGCCAGCTCGAGCTGCTGCTCAAGGCCGCGGCCATGCAGGGCCGGACCCCGGACCACATCCTGCTGGCGGGCCCGCCCGGTCTCGGCAAGACGACCCTCGCGATGATCGTGGCGGAGGAGAGCTCCTCGCCCCTGCGGCTCTCCAGCGGCCCCGCGATCCAGCACGCGGGCGACCTCGCCGCCGTCCTCTCCTCGCTGCTGCCCGGCGAGATCCTCTTCATCGACGAGATCCACCGCATGGCGCGCTCCGCGGAGGAGATGCTCTACCTCGCGATGGAGGACTTCCGGATCGACATCATGGTCGGCAAGGGGGCGGGAGCGACGTCCGTCCCGCTGGATCTCGCCCCGTTCACGCTCGTCGGCGCCACGACCCGCTCCGGCCTGCTGCCCAATCCGCTCCGCGACCGCTTCGGCTTCACCGCGCACCTCGAGTTCTACGCGGAGGACGAGCTGCGGCAGGTGCTCGCCCGGGCGGCACGGCTGCTCGAGCTCGACATCGACGCGGACGCGATCGCCGAGATCGCCGGCCGCTGCCGAGGCACCCCGCGCATCGCCAACCGCCTGCTCCGGCGGGTGCGGGACTTCGCCCTGGTCCACGGCGGACGGGCCGACGTGACCGCCGTCCGCGCGGCGCTGGAGCTCTACGACGTCGACGCGCTCGGACTCGACCGGCTCGACCGCGCGGTGATGGAGATCGTGCTGACCCGCTTCGACGGCGGGCCGGTCGGCCTGAACACCCTCGCCGTGTCGGTGGGGGAGGAGGCGGAGACGGTCGAGGCCGTCGTCGAGCCGTTCCTCGTGCGGATCGGATTGCTGACCCGGACGCCGCGCGGCCGCGTGGCGACCCCCGCCGCCTACCGCCACTTCGGCATCGACCCCCGGGGGACGGCGGCTCAGCCGCCCCTGTTCCCCGATGATCTATGATTCTCTAGGCCCGACGGGCCGCTCGATCCGCTCCGCCTCGACCTGAGGCCGCGCGGCGGATCGCCCATCCACTCCGGAAGGCCCACCCATGGATCCGACGATCATCCTGCTCGTCCTGCTGCTCGCCGTGATGATCATCTTCATGTTCCGCAACAACAAGAAGCGCCAGCGCGACGCGGAGAGCATGAAGAACAACCTCCAGCCGGGGGTGGAGCTCATGACCGGCTCCGGCCTCTTCGGCACCGTCGTGTCGATCGACGACGAGGCGAACAAGATCGTCATCGAGTCGACCCCCGGCACGCTGCTGACCATCCACCGTCAGGCGATCGCCCGCCTCATCGACCCGAGCGAGAACGCCGTCGCCGTCGACACCGAGGACGAGGCCGACCCGCTGACCGCGACCGGCTCGCCCGAGTTCGGCGAGCGCGACTCCGCGCACCGCGACCCGCTGGTGGACCCGGTCGAGCGCGACCGCCGCCCCGACGCGCAGTAGTCTCCTGGGCGGGCCGGGCGCATCGGCGCCCGCCCGCCCTTCTCCACGCCCGGGCGACCCCGGGCCGATCACCGTCGACCGAAGAGAAAGCTGAGCCCTGGGTGGCCGCATCAACCCCCGTCCGGAAGGCCCGCCGCTCCCTGAGCTGGCTCGGTGTCCTGATCCTCGCTCTCGTCGGACTCAACACGGCGGCCGTCCTCTGGGGCGGCGGCTCCTGGACGCCGAAGCTCGCCCTCGACCTCGAGGGCGGCACGCAGATCGTCCTGCAGCCGCAGCTGAACGACGGCGACACCGTCTCGTCGGAGCAGCTGACCCAGGCCGTCTCGATCATCCGCCAGCGCATCGACGCGTCCGGCGTCTCCGAGGCCGAGATCACGACCCAGGGCTCGAGCAACATCGTCGTCTCGATCCCGGGCACGCCCGACGACGAGACGCTCCAGCGCATCGAGGCCTCGGCGAAGCTCGACTTCCGCCCGGTCCTCGTCGCGAGCCAGGCCACCAACAGCTCGGTCGGCGGCGACGCGACGTCCTCGCCCACGCCGACGCCCGTCGATCCGTCGCTCGCGACGGAGCCGACCGCCTCGCCGACGAACGCGAGCGACCTCGCCTACCTCACGCCGGCGCTCGAGGCCCAGTACACCTCGTTCGACTGCGCGTTCCTCAATGGCCAGGACCCGAACCTCGCCCCGGCCGACCAGCCGCTCATCACCTGCGACGACAGCGGGACGGTGAAGTACGTCCTCGGCCCGGTGGAGATCACCGGCGAGGACATCTCGGACGCCTCGAACGGCCTGATGACGACCTCCTCCGGTGCCAGCACCGGCACCTGGGCCGTCAACCTCTCGTTCGACGACCAGGGCACGCAGGCCTTCGGCGACGTGACCTCGCGCCTCGTGGCGCTGCAGGGTGCGCAGAACCAGTTCGCGATCGTCCTCGACGGCCGGGTCATCTCGGCCCCGTCGACGAACGCCGCCATCACCGACGGCAACGCGCAGATCTCGGGCTCCTTCACCCAGGAGTCGTCGAAGACGCTCGCCGACCAGCTCAAGTACGGCGCGCTGCCGATCGGCTTCCAGGTCCAGAGCTCGGACAGCATCTCGGCGACGCTCGGCTCCGCCCAGCTCGCCAGCGGCCTGCTCGCCGGCCTCATCGGCCTGATCCTCGTCATCGTCTACTCCATCGCGCAGTACCGCGTGCTCGGAGCCGTCACGATCGCCTCGCTGCTCGTCGCGGCGATCGTCACCTACCTCGTCGTCACGCTGCTGTCCTGGCGGGAGGGACTGCGCCTCTCGCTCGCAGGAGTCGCGGGTCTCATCGTCGCGATCGGCATCACGGCCGACTCGTTCATCGTGTACTTCGAGCGCATCCGCGACGAGCTCCGCGACGGACGCGGCCTCGAGTCCGCCGTCGAGTCCGGCTGGCGGCGCGCGCTGCGCACGATCTTCGCGTCCGACATGGTGAACCTGCTCGCCGCGGTGGTCCTCTTCCTCCTCGCCGTCGGCAGTGTCCGCGGCTTCGCGCTCACCCTCGGGATCACGACGATCATCGACCTGATCGTGGTGGCGCTGTTCACCCACCCGATCCTGCAGCTGATGGCCACGAGACCGTTCTTCGCCGAGGGGCACAAGGCCTCGGGCCTGGATCCCCGGGCGCTCGGGGCCGTCTACCGCGGCCGTGCCGCCTTCCGTCCGCAGGACCAGGTGGTCGCCGGCAAGCGCGCCTCCGCGTCCCGTGAGGCGGCCAAGCGCCAGACCATCGCCGAGCGGAAGGCCGCCGAGGCGGCCGGCCTGCGCCACTCCAACGACTCGAACGGGAAGGACGCGTGATGGCCAGCTTCTCGCAGTTCGGAAACGACCTCTACACCGGTGCGCGATCGATCGACTTCGTCGGCCGGCGCCGCACGTGGTACCTCGTCTCGCTCGCCCTGATCCTGATCACGCTGCTCGGGACGGTCGCCCGCGGCGGCTTCAACTTCGGCATCGAGTTCACCGGCGGCTCGCAGTTCACGGTGTCCTCGCCGTCGAGTCTCGAGCAGGCGACGGCGACGGACGCGGTGACCTCGGTCGCTCCGGAGACCGTGCCGCGCGTGTCCATCGTCGGCGACGACTCCATCCGCGTGCAGACCGGCCAGCTCTCGACCGACGAGTCGACCGCGGTGCGGAACGCCCTGTCGGAGGCCTACGACGTGCCCACCGACCAGGTCGCCTCCTCCTTCATCGGAGCGGCGTGGGGCAACGATGTGACCCAGCAGGCCCTGCGCGGCCTGGTGATCTTCGTGGTCCTCGCGGCCCTGGCCATGTGGGCGTACTTCCGCACCTGGAAGATGTCGCTCGCGGCGATCGTCGCGCTCCTGCACGACCTCGTGATCGTGGCGGGCGTCTACGGCATCACCGGCACCGAGGTGTCGCCGGCGGCGGTGATCGGACTGCTGACGATCCTCGGCTACTCGCTCTACGACACGGTCGTGGTCTTCGACAAGATCCGCGAGAACACCGTGGAGGCGCTCGGCAGCACGACCCGCACCTTCTCCGAGACGGTGAACCTGGCCGAGAACCAGACTCTCGTGCGCTCCATCAACACCTCCATCGTCGCCGCCCTCCCGGTGGCCGCGATCCTCGTGATCGGCGCGTTCGTCCTCGGCGCGGGCACTCTCCGCGACATCTCCCTCGCCCTGCTGATCGGCATCATCGTCGGCACGTACTCGACGATCTTCGTCGCGGCGCCGCTGTACGCCCAGCTGCGCAGCCGGGAGCCCGAGATCTCCAAGCACGACACGCGCGTGGAGTCGGCCCGGGCGAAGGCGACCGCTCCGGCCGCGCCGGCCGTGCAGGGCTGAGCCGTGGCCGACTACGCACAGGTCACGGCGGCCGACGCCGTCGGACTCGTCGAGCGCGACGAGGTCTGGCTGCTCGACGTCCGGGAGCCGCACGAGTGGGCGGCGGGGCATGCTCCGGCCGCCCACCACATCCCGATGGGGGAGATCGGCGCCCGGCAGGACGAGCTCCCGGCCGACACGGCGATACTGGTGGTCTGCCACTCCGGAGTCCGCTCCGCGATGGTGACGCAGGCCCTCGACGGCGCCGGCTACGAGGTCGCCAACGTCGACGCCGGCATGACCGCCTGGGCCGCGGCGGGCGGCGACGTGGTCGACGGCGAGGGGCGCCCGGGACGCATCGGCTGACGCCGGCGCCGTCCGCCCCGGGCGGAACGGTCATCGGCGCCGTCCGCACGGGCGATAATGGGGCGATGGAGATCCTCGCGTGACGGAAACGACGACGACGTCCTCGACCGCTGCCCTGCGCAGACTGGTCCCGCGGATCTTCTCGCGCGCGCAGCCCTCCGGTGCTGTCGACACCCTCGTCCGCACCGTCCGGATGCACCACCCCAAGAGCGACATCGCGCTCATCGAGCGCGCGTACTCGGTCGCGGAGCGGGCGCACGCGAACCAGAAGCGCCGCAGCGGCGAGCCCTACATCACGCATCCGCTGGCCGTCGCGCAGATCCTCGCCGACCTCGGCATCGGCTCGAAGACGATCGCCGCCGCGCTGCTGCACGACACCGTCGAGGACACCGACTACCAGCTCGACGAGCTCCGCGCGGACTTCGGCGACGAGGTCGCGATGCTCGTCGACGGCGTCACCAAGCTCGACAAGGTCAAGTACGGCGACAGCGCGCAGGCCGAGACCGTCCGCAAGATGATCGTGGCGATGTCGAAGGACATCCGCGTCCTGATCATCAAGCTCGCCGACCGCCTTCACAACGCGCGGACCTGGGGCTTCGTCCCCGCCGAGTCCGCGGCCCGCAAGGCCACCGAGACCCTCGAGATCTACGCGCCGCTGGCGCACCGCCTCGGCATCCAGGCCATCAAGTGGGAGCTCGAGGACCTGTCCTTCGCGGTGCTCTACCCCAAGATCTACAACGAGATCGAGAGCCTGGTGAAGCGGCGGACGCCGCAGCGCGAGGAGTTCGTGCAGAACGTCATCGACCTGATCAGCGAGGACCTGCGGGCCGGGCGGATCCGCGGTCGCGTCGTCGGCCGGCCGAAGCAGTACTACTCGATCTACCAGAAGATGGTCGTCCGCGGTCGCGAGTTCGACGAGATCTACGACCTGGTCGGCATCCGCGTCCTCGTGAACTCGGTGCGCGACTGCTACGCCGTGCTCGGCTCGATCCACGCCCGCTGGACGCCGATGCCGGGCCGGTTCAAGGACTACATCGCCACTCCGAAGTTCAACCTCTACCAGTCGCTGCACACGACGGTCGTCGGGCCGAAGGGCCGCGCGGTCGAGATCCAGATCCGCACCAACGAGATGCACCAGCACGCGGAGTTCGGCATCGCGGCGCACTGGAAGTACAAGGAGCAGATGGCCACCGGCAAGGTGCCCACCTCCGGATCGAACGACACCGACCTCGCCTGGCTCGCGCACCTCTCGGACTGGCAGTCGGAGACCACAGACCCGAACGAGTTCCTCGACTCCCTCCGCTTCGAGATCGGCGCCAAGGAGGTCTACGTCTTCACCCCGAAGGGACGCGTGATCGGCCTGCCGACCGGTGCGACCCCGGTCGACTTCGCCTACGCGGTGCACACCGAGGTCGGGCACCGGACGATGGGCGCCAAGGTCAACGGGCGCCTCGTGCCGCTGGAGTCGGCTCTGACGACGGGCGACGTGGTCGAGGTCTTCACCTCGAAGAACCCCGACTCGGGACCGAGCCAGGACTGGCTCCACTTCGTGCAGAGCCCGCGGGCCCGCAACAAGATCCGGCAGTGGTTCACCAAGGAGCGGCGCGACGAGGCGATCGAGCAGGGCAAGGACTCCATCGCCCGGGCGATGCGGAAGCAGAACCTGCCGCTGCAGAAGCTGATGAGCCAGGACACCTTCACCGAGGTGGCCAGCCAGCTGCGCTACAACGACGTCGAGGCGCTCTACGCGGCCGTCGGCGAGGGCCACGTCTCGACCCAGTCGGTGCTCGAGAAGGTCGTCTCCTCCATCCAGGGCGATCCGGAGTCGGACGAGAACGAGGTCACCCTCCCGCGCTCGCCCCGGCCGCGGAGCCGGAGCAGCGAGTCGGGCGTCCTCGTGAAGGGCGCGCCGGACATCCTCGTGAAGCTCGCGAAGTGCTGCACTCCGGTTCCGGGCGATCAGATCGTCGGATTCGTGACGCGGGGGGCCGGCGTCTCCGTGCACCAGGCGAACTGCCACAACGTGCAGGAGCTGCTGAAGGAGCCGGAGCGGATCGTCGACGTCGAGTGGGCGCCGTCCTCCAAGAGCATCTTCCTCGTGCAGATCCAGGTCGAGGCGCTGGACCGCTCGGGCCTGCTGAGCGACGTGACGCGCGTGCTCTCGGAGCACCACGTCAACATCCTCTCGGCGACGGTCTCGACCTCGAGCGACCGGCTGGCGATCAGCCGGTTCGTCTTCGAGATGGGCGACACCACCCACCTGGACCGCGTGCTGAACGCCGTCCGCCGGATCGACGCCGTCTACGACGTCTACCGGGTGAACGCGGGCTGATCCCTGGGCGGCGCCTCGCCGAGCGCCGCCCGCAGCCGTCGTCCGACGATCCTCCGTCCGGCGACGGCGCTGCCCTCCTCCAGCCTCGCGAGGACGGCGTCGAGGCCGGTCCGGGTGCTCCGAGAGAGCGCTCGGAGGATCGCGCCCGTGTCCTCCGTCCGGGCGAGGTCGATCAGCGTGCGAGCAGGCGACGTGACCGGCGCGCCGCCGAGGAGGACGACGTCGTCCTCGTCGAGCAGGACCTCGTGGCAGCGCAGGCGGGGGTCGGACGGCGCCTGTCGGCGCTTCCGACGGTCGATCGAGGCGCTGTGCACCCGCGGCGGACGGTGCGTCGCTCCGTGCACCCACGCGGCGGAGAGACGATCGGCGACGGCGCCACGGGGGAGCAGCGAGCGCAGGGAGGCGGCCCGCTCGGCCGCCCCCAGGGGCAGGTCCGCGACGAGGAAGCCCTCGTCGAGCGCGACCAGCTCGCCGTCGAGGCGGGCGGCGCACAGCTCCGCGAGAGGGAGGTGCCCGGGGAGGAGCACGGAGGGGAGGCGCATCCGGCCATGCTGGCCGATACGCCTCCCCTCCGGAGCGTCGCGAGCGGATCTGTGGAGGGATCCGCCGGAGCGGGTCTAGCCGATCGCGTCGAGCCAGACCTTGCGGGCGTCGAGCGCCTCCTGAGCCTGGGCGATCGCGTCGCGGTCGCCGCGCGCCTTCGCCTCGTCGAGCTCGTCCTGGAGCTTCTGGATCGCGGCGGTCAACTGCGAGGCGAGACCCTCGGAGCGGGCCTTGCGCTCCGGGTTGCTGCGGTTCCAGTGCTCCTCGTCGAGCTTGCGGACGTGCGCCTCGACCTTGCGGAGGCGGTCCTCGACGGTGCGCACCTGCTCGCGCGGCACGCGGCCGACGGCGTCCCAGCGCTCCTGGATCGAGAGCAGCACCCGCTTGGCCTTCTCGCGGTCCTGCTCCTGCAGGAGCGGCTCCGCCTCCTCGAGGAGGGCGAGCTTGAGGTCGAGGTTCTCGGTGTACTCGACGCTCTCCTGCGCGACGATCTCGGCCTTGGCGCCGTAGATCGCGTCGCCGGCGGCCTTGAAGCGCGCCCAGAGCGCGTCGTCGAACCGCTTGCCGGCACGGCCGGCGACCCGCCAGCGCTCGAGGAGCGCGCGGTAGTCCGGGATGGCGTCGGCGCCCTGGGGCACCAGCGCCTCGGCCTGGTCGATGAGCGCCTGCTTGGCCTGCTTGGCCTCGCGGTGCGCGGAGTCGAGGTCGGCGAAGAACGCCTTGCGGTTCTGCTCGATCGTGGTGCGCGCACCGCGGAACCGGCGCCACAGCTCGTTCGCGTCGTTCTTGGGCAGGCGCGGACCCTGCTGCTGGTGGTTCTGCCAGCGGGCGAAGAGGTCGTCGATCGCGGCGCTGGCCTGCTTCCACTGCGTCTTCGCCGGGTCGACCGCCGCCAGGGCCTCGGCCTCGGCGACGATGGCCTCGCGGTAGGCGAGGGCCTCGGACAGCGCGGCCTTCGACTCGGCCGCCTGCTGCTCGGTCAGATCCTCGACGGAGCCGCTCAGCGCGTCGACCCGGGTCTGCAGCGACTCGAGGTCGCCGACCGCGTTCGCCTGCGCGATGGCCGCGGACAGCGACTGCACCGTGCGGGCGACGTCTCCGGCGGGTGCGCCCCGCTTGGCGCGCTGCTCGAGCAGGGAGACCTGCCCGGCGAGCTCCGTGTACTTGCGCTCGTAGTAGGCGAGCGCCTCCTCGGGAGTCGCATCGGGGTACTGGCCGACCTCTCGCTCCCCGTCGCCGACGCGGACGTAGACCGTCCCGTCGTCGCCGACCCGTCCCCACGGCTGCTGGTCACTCATCGCTCGGAGCCTCACCTTGCTGTTCGATGTCGTGCTTCTCGGTGCCCGTCGCGTCGTCGGCCGGTGGGGCTCGACGGCCGGAGGGCCGAAGACCGCGCTCGGCCGCGAACGGGCAGTGACGACAAGCCTATTGCACTCCCCGCGCGGGCGGACCGTGACGACGCCGCGGGTGCGGCTACTCGACGGAGACGGAGGTGATGGTCACGGGCTCGGCGGGGGCGCCGTCACCCGATCCGTCGGCCGTGCCCTTCGACACGACGTCGCTGACGAGCGCGTCGAGTCCCGAGGTGACCTGCCCGAGCACGGTGTACCCGCCGGCCGCGTCGGCGGGCAGGGTCGTGTCCTGGTAGACGACGAAGAACTGGCTGCCCTGGCTGTAGCCGTTGCCGCCCTGGCGGGCCATCGCGATGGTCCCGGCCGGGTAGACGCCGTCCTCGGGCGCGTTCTCGACGGGGCCGTAGCTGTAGCCCGGTCCGCCGGTGCCGTCGCCGTCCGGGTCGCCGCACTGGAGGACGTAGAGGCCCTCCGTGGTGAGGCGGTGGCAGGAGACGCCGTCGTAGAAGCCGGACTGCGTCAGCGAGATGAAGGAGGACACCGCCTGCGGGGCGGCGGCGCCGGCGAGCGTGATGCCCAGCGGGTCCTCGCCGATCGTGAGCGTGCCCGTCCAGTCGCGGCCCTCGGCGATGTCGGATGAGGGGACGTCGCCGGTGTTCGACCCCGTCGCCTCGGGCGTCGGGGTCGCGGAGGAGGAGGAGGTCGGCTCGGCGACCGGGGTGCCGGGGCCGCCGGAGAAGTAGAGGATCTGGGCGACGACCGCGAGCCCGATCACGACGACGGCGGCGATCGCCGCGATCACGTTGTCGCGCACGCGCCGCTTCTGCCTCGAGCGGTGGAGGCTCTGACGGGCCTGGTAGGCCCGGAGCCGGGTGCGCGCCTCGCGGTCGTTCGACTTGCCCTGGGCCACGTGTTCCTCCGACGTCCTCGTCCGCGCGGCTTCGGCGCGGCGGCCCGCGCACGCAGGCCGCGTCGAGCCTACGAGAACCGCCGGAGACGCGACAAACGCCGCTCCGTCGCGCCGGGCAGTCGGGCCGGGGCTCTGTCGGAGGCCGTCGTTACGCTGGGGGCATGACCATGCAGCAGGCCGGACTCCGCTCCGGGGCGACTCCGCTCGCCGTGCGGATGCGGCCGCGCAGCCTCGAGGAGGTCGCCGGCCAGCGCCACCTCCTGACGCCCGGCTCGCCCCTGGTCGCCCTCGCCGCCGACACGACGGGGGAGCGGGGAGCGGTGTCCGTGATCCTCTGGGGCCCTCCCGGCACGGGCAAGACCACGCTCGCGCAGGCGGTGGCCCACTCCAGCGGCCGCCGCTTCGTCGAGCTCTCCGCCGTCACGGCGGGCGTGAAGGACGTGCGGCAGGTGATGGAGGAGGCACTCTCCACCCGCGACCTCTACGGCACGTCCACCGTGCTCTTCCTCGACGAGATCCACCGCTTCACCAAGGCACAGCAGGACGCACTGCTGCCCGGGGTCGAGAACGGGTGGGTCATCCTCATCGCGGCCACGACCGAGAACCCCTCGTTCTCGGTGATCGCGCCGCTGCTCTCGCGCTCGCTCCTGCTGACCCTCGAGCCGCTCAGCGACGACGACCTGGGCGTCCTGGTCGACCGCGCCCTGCACGACGAGCGGGGTCTGCGCGACTCGGTGACGCTGGAGGAGGAGGCCCGGGCGAGCATCGTGCGGCTCGCCTCCGGAGACGCCCGGCGGGCGCTGACCGCGCTCGAGGCCGCCGCCACCTCCGCCCGCTCGGAGGCCCGCGAGGCCGACCGGGTCGCCCGCGCCGCCGCCGCGGAGGACCCGGACGAGGAGGACGAGGACGACGAGGGCGCTCCCGTCGAGGCCGCCGCCGCGGAGCCCGCGCTCCCCGTGATCACGACCGAGGTCGTCGCGCGCGCCGTCGACCGCGCCCTGCTGCGCTACGACCGCAACGGCGACGAGCACTACGACGTCATCAGCGCCTTCATCAAGTCCATCCGGGGCTCGGACGTCGACGCGGCGCTGCACTACCTGGCCCGGATGATCGAGGCGGGGGAGGATCCGCGGTTCATCGCCCGCCGCATCATCGTCTCCGCGTCCGAGGACATCGGCATGGCCGACCCGCAGGCGCTCGTCGTCGCGATCGCCGCGGCCGACGCCGTGCAGTTCATCGGCATGCCGGAGGGGCGCATCCCGCTCGCCCAGGCGGTCGTGCACCTGGCGACCGCCCCGAAGTCGAACGCGTCCTACTCCGCCATCGACGCGGCCATCGCGGACGTGCGCGCGGGCCGCGCGGGTCGGGTGCCGGCGCACCTGCGCGACGCGCACTACCCCGGCGCCAAGAAGCTCGGCCATGGGAAGGGCTACCGGTACCCGCACGACGCCGACCTCGGCGTCCTCGAGCAGCAGTACCTCCCGGACCCGCTCCAGGGCGCGCGGTACTACCGGCCCACCGAGCACGGCAACGAGCGCGACGTCTCCGCACGACTGGCGAAGCTCCTGCGCATCATCCGCGGCGACCGGGGCTGACCGCGCCGACCGCGAACTCGCGCGACCCGCACGGGAGGCCGTGGCCTGATAGTCTTGCGAGGTTGCCCACCGCTCTGTAGCCGAGCGGAGCAGCGCATCCCTCTGAATCGCGCAGCCCGCCACTGCGGTCACCCTTCCCCCGCACCCGCGGAGGACACGACCGCGGCGTCCGCCCTCCTCCCGGAGCCGGCGGTCGAGAGCTGCGACCGAACCTCTCAGACCTTGGAAGGACCACTGTGTCGACCACGTCCCGTACCCGCTCGAAGACGCGCCTCTCGCGCGCCCTCGGCATCCCCCTGACCCCGAAGGCCGCCCGCTACCTCGAGAAGCGTCCCTACGCTCCCGGCGAGCACGGCCGCTCGAAGCGCAAGGCCGACTCCGACTACGCGGTCCGCCTGCGTGAGAAGCAGCGTCTGCGCGCCCAGTACGGCATCCGCGAGAAGCAGCTCCGCATCGCCTTCCAGGAGGCGCGCCGCACCCAGGGCCTGACCGGTGAGAACCTGGTCGAGCTCCTCGAGATGCGCCTCGACGCCCTCGTCCTGCGCTCGGGCTTCGCCCGTACCACCGCGCAGGCCCGCCAGTTCGTCACCCACCGCCACATCATGGTGGACGGCAAGACGGTCGACCGCCCCTCCTTCCGCGTGAAGCCGGGCCAGGTCATCCACGTCAAGACCCGCTCCGAGGGCACCGAGCCCTTCCAGGTCGCCGCCGCCGGTGGACACGTCGACGTCCTCCCCAAGACCCCGGGCTACCTCGAGGTCGAGATCGACAAGCTGCAGGCGACGCTCCTGCGCCGCCCGAAGCGCGCCGAGGTCCCCGTGACCTGCGAAGTGCAGCTCGTCGTCGAGTACTACGCGGCCCGCTGAGTCCAGCCCCGCAGAGAAAGGCCCCGGTGTCCGCACCGGGGCCTTTCCCGTTCCCGGGGTCGCGATCCGGAGTGCCCGCCGCGCTCCGAGAGTCCTGCGCTGCGCCCGATCCGGCCGTCGCGCCCGAGCCGAGCGCCCGTCCCCGCGTCCGACCCTCTCGCGGCCCGTCGGTAGGCTGGAGTGCCGCGCTGGGCGGCATCGAACGGAGGTCACCGTGACCGGTGGAGACATCGCAGGGCTCATCGCCGCGGGGGTGTTCGCGATCCTGGTGGCGATCACCGCCGTCCCGCTCTGGAAGCTCGGGCGCGTCTTCGACAGCACGAGCGAGGCCATCAAGCAGGCCAGCGACGGCCTGACGCCGATCCTCGACGAGTCGGCCTCCACCCTCCGCGAGGCCAACCACCAGCTCGCGCGGGTGGACACGATCACCAAGGACGTCGCCGAGGTCACCGGCAACGTCAACGCGCTCGTCGCCCTCACAGCCGCGACCGTCGGCGGTCCGCTCATCAAGCTCGCCGGCTTCACCGCCGGAGTCCGCGCCGTGCTCGTCGCCGGACGCACGGCCGACAAGGCCGGAGCCGCGGTCGGCCGCTCCGCCGCGAAGCGCACGAAGCGCCCGCGCTCGAAGTAGCGTCGCGCCCGCGCCCTAGAATCGAACGGGTCGTCGCGCCGTCGCGCCCGCCCCGCCGCTGTGGAAGGACACCCCGTGAAGAACATCCTCCTGATCGTCATCGGGATCGGCCTCGGATTCGCGGTCGCCCACCAGGTCTCGCGCACCGAGGCGGGCGCCCGGCTCTTCGCCGACATCAACCGCACCGCGAAGGAGCTCGGCGAGGCCGTCTCCGAGGGCTACCACCAGCGCGAGGCCGAACTGAAGGCCGCCATCGGCGAGGGCTGACGCCCCGCCGCCCGACATCCGCGTCGTCACCGACCGAACCGTAACGGAACCCATGCAGACCGCAGACATCCGCAACCGCTGGCTCGACTTCTTCGGGAGCCGCGGCCACACCGTGGTCCCCTCCGCCTCCCTCGTGAGCGAGGACCCGAGCCTCCTCTTCACCGTCGCCGGCATGGTGCCGTTCGTGCCCTACCTCACC
The DNA here is from genome assembly GCF_002930975.1 of Rathayibacter sp. AY1A3. Classification (NCBI taxonomy): domain Bacteria; kingdom Bacillati; phylum Actinomycetota; class Actinomycetes; order Micrococcales; family Microbacteriaceae; genus Rathayibacter; species Rathayibacter sp. AY1A3. The sequence goes on from NZ_PSTO01000019.1 coordinate 53,879, forward strand.
GGAGTGGTCCCCGCGCCGTACCCGCGTGCCACCAGCGTGCAGAAGTGCATCCGCACCAACGACATCGAGGAGGTCGGCAAGACGCCTCGTCACGGCACCTTCTTCCAGATGAACGGCAACTTCTCCTTCGGCGACTACTTCAAGGAGGGGGCGATCGGCTACGCCTGGGAGCTGCTCACCGGCGCCGAGAGCGACGGGGGACTGGGCTTCGACGAGAAGGACCTCTGGGTCACCGTCTACAAGGACGACGACGAGGCGATCGCGCTCTGGAAGACGATCGCGGGACTGCCGGACGAGCGCATCCAGCGCCTGGACAAGGACACCAACTACTGGTCGACCGGCCAGCCCGGCCCCGCGGGCCCCTGCTCCGAGATCTTCTTCGACCGTGGACCCGCCTACGGGATCGACGGCGGCCCGGCGACGGACGACGACCGCTACGTCGAGATCTGGAACCTCGTCTTCATGCAGTACCTCCGCGGCGAGGGCACGAGCAAGGTCGACTTCGACATCCTCGGCGAGCTGCCGCGCAAGAACATCGACACCGGCATGGGCCTCGAGCGCGTCGCCTTCCTCAAGCAGGGCGTCGAGAACATGTACGAGATCGACCAGGTCCGTCCGGTCCTCGATCGCGCCGCCGAGCTCTCGGGCCGCCGCTACGGAGCCGTCCACGAGGACGACGTCCGCATGCGCGTCATCGCCGACCACGTGCGCTCCTCGCTGATGCTGCTGTCGGACGGCGTGACGCCTTCCAATGAGGGGCGCGGCTACATCCTCCGTCGCCTGATGCGCCGCACGGTGCGCGCCATGCGCCTGCTCGGAGTGGACACCGCGACGTTCCCCGAGCTCTTCGCCGCCTCGCGCGACGCGATGGCGTCGGCCTACCCCGAGGTGTCCACGGAGTTCGAGCGCCTCTCGACCAGCGCCTACGGCGAGGAGGAGGCGTTCCTCCGCACCCTCGCGGCCGGCACCGAGATCCTCGACCTCGCGGTCCTGAAGACGAAGAAGGCCGAGTCGCCGACGCTGCCGGGCGACACCGCGTTCCTCCTGCACGACACCTTCGGGTTCCCGATCGACCTCACCCTCGAGATCGCCGAGGAGTCGGGTCTGACGGTCGACCGCGAGGCGTTCGACTCCCTCATGACCGCGCAGCGCACGCGTGCGAAGGCCGACGCGAAGTCGAAGAAGTCGGCGCTGGCCGATCTCTCGGTCTACGCCGACTTCCGCGCGCACGGCGAGACGCTGTTCACCGGCTACGACGTGCTCGACACCGAGACGCGCATCCTCGGCCTCATCGTCGGCGGGCACTCCGTCACGAAGGCGGTCGCGGGCGACATTGCCGAGGTGATCCTCGAGGCGACCAGCCTCTACGCGGAGTCGGGCGGCCAGGAGGCCGACGCCGGCCGCATCGTCGGCTCCGGCTTCGATCTCGAGGTCCTCGACGTGCAGAAGCCCGTCAAGGGGCTCATCAGCCACAAGGTCCAGGTCGCCAGCGGCGAGGTCGGAGTGGGCGACGCCGCCACCTCCGTCGTCGACCGCGACTGGCGCCGGGGCGCCACGCAGGCGCACTCGGGCACGCACCTCATCCACGCCGCGCTGCGCCAGGTGCTCGGTCCGCAGGCGCACCAGTCCGGCTCCTACAACAAGGCGGGCTACCTGCGCCTGGACTTCTCGTGGAACCAGGCCCTCTCGCTCGAGACCCGCAGCGAGATCGAGGAGATCGCCAACACGGCGATCCGGGACAACCTCGAGGTCGTCACGCGCGAGCTCCCGATCGACGAGGCGAAGGCGCTCGGCGCGATGGCCCTCTTCGGCGAGAAGTACGGCGACGTCGTCCGCGTGGTCGACATCGGCGGGCCCTGGTCGCGCGAGCTCTGCGCGGGCACCCACGTCGGGCGGTCGTCCGAGGTCGGCGTGATCAGCCTGGTCAGCGAGTCCTCGGTCGGATCGACCAACCGCCGCGTCGAGTCGCTCGTGGGCCGCGAGGCCTTCCAGGAGCTCGCCGCCGAGCGCGCCCTCGTCAGCACGATCTCGTCCTCGCTGAAGACCCCGCGCGAGCAGCTCCCCGAGCGGATCGGCGAGCTCGTCGCGAGCCTCAAGGCCGCTGAGAAGCGGATCGCCGCGTTCGAGGCCAAGGCCCTCGCCGACCGGGTGCCCGCCCTCGCCGCGACCCGCCGCACCGTGGGCGGCACGACCGTCGTCGCCGAGAGCATCGGCTCCGCCGGATCGACCGACGAGCTGCGCTCCCTCGTGACCTCCGTCCGCGAGCGGCTCGGCCAGGAGCCGGCCGTCGTCGCGCTCGCCGCCGACGTCTCGGGCAAGCCCGCGGTGATCGTCGCCACCAACCAGGCCGCCCGCGACCAGGGCCGCCGCGCGGGTGCGCTCGCCAAGCGCGCCGCCGGGATCCTCGGTGGCGGCGGAGGCGGCAAGGACGACCTCGCCCAGGGCGGCGGCTCCGACGTCTCCGCCATCGGCGCGGCGCTCGAGGCCGTGGTGCAGGAAGCGACCAGCTGAATGGGCCGGTTCGGCGTCCGGCTCGGCATCGATGTGGGCCGTGCCCGCATCGGGGTCGCCCGCTGCGACGCCGACGGCCTGCTCGCGGTGCCCGTCGAGACGGTCGCGCGGGCGGGCACTGACGGCGGATCCTCGGACGTCTCCCGGATCGCGCACCTCGCCGCCGAGTACGATGCCCAGGCGATCATCGTCGGACTGCCGTTGTCGCTGTCGGGGGCCGAGACGGCCTCGACGGAGGACGCGCGCGGATTCGCTCGACTGCTCGCCGAGGCGGTGCCCACCGCTCCGGTGCGGCTCGTCGACGAGCGGCTGTCGACGGTCACCGCTCAGAGCGCCCTGCACCGCTCCGGACGCACCACCCGCGGCTCCCGAGCCGTGATCGACCAGGTCGCCGCCGTGGTGATCCTGCAGCACGCCATCGATTCCGAGCGCTCGGCCGGCACCCCGGCCGGGGTCCTGCTCGAACCGAACGAAGGACCTCCTCGTGACCGACGTCCCCCCGAGCCGCCGCGACGCCCGCGCCGCCGAGCAGGCGCAGCCGACTCCGCCCGACCCGACTCCGGAGCAGCAGCCCGCGCCGACTGAGGCGCACGATCCGCTGGGCCGCCTCTTCACCGGGCCCGACGTGCCCGAGCCCCGTGGCCGCGACGACGCGGCCGCGTTCGACCCGGACGCGCGCCCGAAGCGTCGCCGCGCGGCGCGCGCGACGGGTGGCGCGAAGAAGCGCCGCAGCCGCCGCGGACTCATCGGCGGGCTTCTGGCCTTCGGCGTCTTCGCCGCGCTCGTCGCCATCGCGGTGACGATCTTCCTCGAGCCCGTGCGCGGCCTGTTCGCCGAGCCCGAGCCGACCGACTTCACCGGCACCGGCTCGAGCGAGGTGCTGTTCACGATCCACCAGGGCGACGGCGGCAGCGACATCGCCAACAACCTCGTCTCGGACGGGGTCATCAAGTCGTACGACCCCTTCTACGACCTGCTCCTCGCCCAGAGCCCGGAGCCCGTCTTCCAGCCCGGCGCGTACTCGCTCAAGGCCGAGATGAGCGCCAAGGCCGCACTGTCGGCGCTGCTCGACTCCGAGTCGACGCGCCTCGCGAACACCTTCGTCATTCCCGAGGGGACGGCGCTCAAGGAGGCGCTGCCGCTCATCGCGGACGGCACCGGGGTCGCGCTGACGGACCTCGAGGCGGCCGCCGCCGACTGGGGCTCGTTCGGGCTCCCGGCCGGGGCGACGAGCCTCGAGGGGTTCCTGTTCCCCGCGACCTACGACATCGACCCGTCGACGCCGGCGCACGACATCCTGAAGACGCTGGTCGACCGGATGTACCAGTCGCTCGACCAGGCCGGCGTGCCGGTGGACGACCGCTACCGCGTCGTGGTGTTCGCGTCCCTCGTGCAGCGCGAGGCCCGCGTCGCCGAGGACTTCCCGAAGGTCGCGCGCGTGTTCCAGAACCGCCTCGACCAGGGGTGGCGCCTGCAGTCGGACGCGACCGTGGCGTACGGCACCGGCGCGACCGACCGCGTCTCGACCACGGACGCCGAGCGGAACGACGCCGGCAACGTCTACAACACCTACCAGCGCGACGGCCTGCCGCCCGCGCCGATCTCGAACCCGGGCGACGTGGCGATCGACGCGGTCATGCACCCCGCGGACGGCACCTGGATGTACTTCGTCACGGTGAACCTCGAGACGGGCGAGACGGTCTACTCCACCACCGACGCCGAGCACAACGCGGCCGTCGACCAGTGGCAGGCCTGGATGCGGGACCACCCGGAGTACCAATGACGGCCGCCGGGTACCGCCTCGCGGTCCTCGGCGCGCCGATCGCGCACTCGAAGTCGCCCGCGCTGCACGCGGCCGCCTTCCGGGTGCTCGGACTCGACTGGAGCTACCGCGCCGTCGAGACGACGGAGGCGACCCTCTCCGAGGTCGTGTCCGGTGAGCCCTGGCACGGCCTGTCGCTGACCATGCCGCTCAAGCACGCGGTGCGCCCGCTGCTGGCGGAGGAGGACGCGGTCGCCCGGGCCACCGGCGCGGTCAACACCGTGCTGGTCGACCGCTCCGGCCCGGCACCCCGCCTCCGCGGGTTCAACACCGATGTCGCGGGCATCGTGCGCGCCCTCGCCGAGGCGGGCGTCGTCTCGGCGGAGCGCGTCCAGGTGCTCGGCGGGGGAGCGACCGCCGCCTCCGCCCTGGCCGCCGCCGCCGAGCTGGGCGCGGCGCGGGTCGATCTCGTCCTGCGGTCGGCGTCGAGGGCCGTCGAGCTCGCTCCGCTCGCGGAGTCGCTCGGCGTCCTGATCTCGGTCCGCTCCTTCGCCGACTGGTCCACCGGAGCGCCGCTGGTGATCTCGACCCTCCCCGGCGGAGCGGCGGACGGCCTCGACGTGCCCGACGCGGCGGTCGCGGGCTCGACCCTGTTCGACGTGGCGTACTCCCCGTGGCCGAGCGCTCTCGCCCAGCGCTGGGAGCAGGGCGGCTCCCCGGTCGTCTCCGGGCTCGGGATGCTGCTCCACCAGGCCCTCGTGCAGGTGCGGATCTTCGTCGGCGGCGACCCGGCCCTGCCTCTCGATCGCGAGGACGAGGTGCTCGCGGCGATGCGCCGAGCAGTCTCGGCGGGTCCGGCGCACTGACCTCGTGTGCCAGAATCGGAGGATGCTCCGTTGGCTCACGGCCGGGGAATCCCACGGTCCCGAACTCGTCGCCGTCCTCGAAGGACTGCCGGCGGGCGTCCCCGTCTCCCTCGACGACATCCGCGCCGATCTGGCGCGCCGGAAGCTCGGCTACGGCCGCGGAGCCCGGATGAACTTCGAGCAGGACGAGCTGACGATCTCCTCCGGCGTCCGGCACGGAGCGACGATGGGCAGCCCCATCGCCCTGCGCATCGGCAACACCGAGTGGCCGCGCTGGGTCGACGTCATGTCGGCGGAGCCCCGCGACCCCGAGAGCCTGCCCAAGGGCCGCGGCGCCGCGCTCACACGGCCCCGCCCGGGCCACGCCGACCTCGTCGGGATGCAGAAGTACGGCTTCCCCGAGTCCCGCAACGTGCTCGAGCGCGCCTCCGCCCGCGAGACCGCGGCCCGCGTCGCCCTCGGCGCCGTCGCCCGCCGCTTCCTCGGCGAGCTCGGCGTCTCGCTCGTCAGCCACACCCTCGCCATCGGGCCGGTCCGCGTGCCCGAGGGCTCGCCGCTGCCCGGCCCGGCCGACGTCGCCGCCCTGGACGCGGATCCGCTGCGCTGCCACGATGCCGCGACCAGCGCCCTCATGGTCGCCGAGGTGGACCGCGCCCACGACGACGGCGACACCCTCGGCGGCGTGGTCGAGGTACTCGCGTACGATCTCCCGCCCGGACTCGGGTCCTACGTGCACTGGGACCGTCGTCTCGACTCCCAGCTCGCGGCGGCCCTGATGGGGATCCAGGCGATCAAGGGCGTCGAGGTCGGCGACGGCTTCCTCACCACCACCCGCCGCGGCTCGGAGGCGCACGACGAGCTCTTCCAGTCCGCCGCCGGCATCTCCCGGTCCAGCGACCGGGCCGGCGGCACCGAGGGCGGGATGAGCACGGGGACCGTGCTGCGGGTCCGCGCCGGCATGAAGCCGATCGCGACCGTGCCGCACGCGCTGCGCACCGTCGACGTCGCCACCGGCGAGGCGGCCGGCGCTCACCACCAGCGCTCCGACGTCTGCGCGGTGCCGGCGTCCGGTGTCGTCGCGGAGGCGATGGTCGCCCTGGTGCTCGCGAACGCCGTGCTCGAGAAGTTCGGCGGCGACAGCGTCACCGAGACCCGCCGCAACCTGCAGGGCTACCTCGCCGCCATGCCCGACGAGCTCCGCACGGCCGCCGCGAGCGACCCGGGTCTCGGGCTCGCCTGATGGCCGCGTCCTCGGCGGCCCGCTGATGGCGGGTCACGATACCGGCGCGGCCCGCGCCCGCCTCGTCCTGATCGGCCCGATGGGCGCCGGCAAGACGACGATCGGCAAGCGGGTCGCGAAGGCGCTGAGCGCCGGGTTCGTCGACTCCGACGCGGAGTTCGTGCGCACCCACGGCCCGATCGCCCCCTACTTCGACGCCCACGGCGAGCCGGCCTTCCGCCGGGAGGAGCGCCGTGTCGTCGAGCGCGCCGTCCGTCGCGACGTGGTGCTGAGCCTCGGCGGGGGAGCGGTGCTCGATCCCGCGACGCGCGCCGACCTCGCGGACGTGCCCGTCGTGCTCCTCACCACCACGGCCGAGGCCGTCCGCGACCGGCTCGGCTCCGGCTCCCGCCCGCTGGTGCGCGGCGGGGTCGGCGACTGGGTCCGCATCTTCGACGAGCGGCGCCCGGTCTACGAGTCCCTCGCGGACACCGTGGTCGACACCTCCCGGCGGCCGATCACCCTGATCGCCGCCGAGATCGCGGAGTGGGTGCGCGCGCAGCGCCCCTCCGCCACCCCTGCACCATCGGACCCGGCGGCCACGAGCCGCCCGAGCGGAAGACAGTCATGAACGACGGCACCACCGCCATCCCCGTCGCCGGAGAGAACGGCTACGACATCCACGTCGGGCGCGGACTCCTCGACGGCCTCGCCGACGCGATCGGCCCCCGGGCCGCGAAGGTGCTCATCGTGCACCCGCCGACCCTCGCGGTCCTCGCCGCCGAGATCCGCGAGAGCCTGCTCGAGCGCTACGAGGTGCTGCTCGCCGAGGTCCCGGACGCCGAGGCCGCGAAGCGCGTGGAGGTGGCGGCCTTCTGCTGGCAGGTGATGGGGCAGTCGGACTTCACCCGCACGGATGTGGTCGTCGGCTTCGGCGGCGGCGCGATCACCGACCTGGCCGGCTTCGTCGCCGCCACCTGGCTCCGCGGGGTCGACCTGGTGCAGGTGCCGACCACCGTGCTCGGGATGGTCGACGCGGCCGTCGGCGGGAAGACCGGCATCAACACGGCCGAGGGCAAGAACCTCGTCGGCGCCTTCCACGCGCCGCGGGCGGTCGTCGCCGACCTCGACGTGCTGACCAGCCTCCCGCGCAACGAGATCCTCGCCGGATTCGGCGAGATCGTGAAGTACGGGATGATCGCCGAGCCGCGCATCCTCGACATCATCGAGTCCGACATCGACCTGGCCACCGACCCGACGTCGGAGGAGTTCCGCAGCCTGGTCGAGCTGTCGATCGGGATCAAGGCGCGGGTCGTCGGCGAGGACTTCACCGAGAAGGGCCTGCGCGAGATCCTGAACTACGGGCACACCCTCGGGCACGCGGTCGAGCACGCCGAGCGCTACCAGTGGCGCCACGGCGCGGCCGTCTCCGTCGGGATGATGTTCGCGGCCGAGCTCTCGCGCCTGACCGGATCGCTCAGCGACGCGGTCGTGGACCGCCAGCGCCGGGTCCTCGAGTCGCTGACCCTGCCGACGAGCTACCCGCTCGGACGATGGGAGACGCTCCTCGCCGCGATGCAGCGCGACAAGAAGACCCGCGCGGGGATGCTCCGCTTCGTGGTCCTCGACGACATCGCCCGCCCGAGCATCCTGCAGGGGCCGGAGACGTCGCTGCTGTTCGCGGCGTACCAGGAGATCGGATCGTAGGTCCGGCTCGGCTGAGCCCGGGCGGCGCCGTCAGCCTCCGCCCAGGGCGGCCCTCCGCGCCTGGGCGTACTCGGCGTCGGTGATCGTGCCCGCCGCTCGCAGCGCCTCCAGCTCGGCGAGCCGGTCCGCCAGCGAGCGGGCGGAGCCGGGACCCTCGCGCGCGAAGCGGGCCGCGACGTCGGTCCGAAGGGTCAGCCGATCCACTCCGAGCGAGCGCGCCCGGCGCACGTTCACGACGATCAGCACCACGACGAGCACGATCACGACGGCGATGACGATCGGCACCGCGGTGAACGCGATCGAGTACCAGGGCAGCACGACGGTGTCGGCGGGAACGGCGTCCCTGTGCTCCTCCTCGGGTCGGTCCTCCACCGTGTCGCGCTCCGGCGGACCGGTGGGGCGATTCGCATGCGGCGTCCAGACTCCTCTGCCGACGGGGCCGCGTCGACTACACTCGACGGGTCAGCCGGACCGGCCGATATCGCCGCGCCCGCGTACCGGGCTCGCCGGCGCAGACTTCCACCGAAACGGATCCCCCTTCGCATGGCCTCTACCACCGACATCAAGAACGGCACCGTCCTCAGCATCGACGGCCAGCTCTGGAACGTCATCGACTTCCAGCACGTCAAGCCGGGCAAGGGCGGCGCCTTCGTCCGCACCAAGATGAAGAACGTCCTCACGGGCAAGGTCGTCGACAAGACCTTCAACGCGGGCGCCAAGATCGACACGGCCAACGTCGACCGCCGCGACTTCCAGTACCTCTACCGCGACGGCGCGGACTTCGTGTTCATGGACACCAGCGACTACGACCAGATCACCGTCCCCGAGGCGGTCGTCGGCGACGCGGCGAACTTCATGCTCGAGAACCAGAACGTGACCCTCGCCCTGCACGACGGCGACCCGCTCTACATCGACCTCCCCGCCTCGGTCGTCCTCGAGATCACCTACACGGAGCCGGGCCTCCAGGGCGACCGCTCGACCGGCGGCACCAAGCCCGCGACGGTCGAGACCGGCTACCAGATCCAGGTCCCGCTCTTCCTCGAGCAGGGCACGAAGGTCAAGGTCGACACCCGCACGGGCGACTACCTCGGCCGCGTCAGCTGAGCCGGGCCTCCCGTGAGTGCTCGCACGAAGGCGCGCAAGCGCGCCCTCGACATCCTCTACAACGCCGACGTCCGGCAGATCAGCTTCGCCCAGTCGCTGCGCGCCGAGGCCGAGCGAGCGGCGAACGAGCCGGCCCGTGAGGCCTCGTGGCTCTACGCCCGCGAGATCGTCGACGGGGTCATCGACCACGCCGACGAGATCGACGAGCTGATCGCCCGGCTCGCCCAGGGCTGGACACTCTCGCGCATGCCGCTGGTCGACCGCGCGATCCTCCGGATCGGGGTGTGGGAGATCCTGCACAACGACGCGGTGCCCGACGGCGTCGCCATCTCGGAGGCCGTCGAGGCCGCCACGTCGCTGTCGACCGACGACTCGGCGGGCTTCATCAACGGGCTCCTCGCCTCCGTCGCGGAGTCCCGCACGACGGCCTGACCCGCCCCGGAGACCTGCTCGGCCCGCCGGATCCCCGTGATCGGGCGGGCCGAGGTCGTTCCCGGGCTGCCCGTCCGGCGGGCCGCGCGACGGCCCCTATACTCGACACGGCTTTTCCTTTAACAGCCGTCCTGTGAGGCGGGGAAGGAGGTCGGTGTGACGGCACGAATCGTGCTCAACGGCGCTGACATCACGCGAGCGCTCACGCGCATCGCCCACGAGATCCTCGAGTCGAACCGCGGCCCCGAGTCGCTGGTCGTCCTCGGCATCCCGACGCGCGGCGTCGCCCTCGCGAGGCGCATCGCCGAGACGATCGCGCGGATCGAGCCGGACGGTCCCCCCGTCTTCGCCGGCTCCCTCGACGTGACCATGTACCGCGACGACCTCTCCCGGCACCCGGTCCGCACCCCCGCGCGCACCGCCGTCCCCGCGAGCATCGACGGCCGGACAGTGGTCCTCGTCGACGACGTCCTCTTCTCGGGCCGCACCATCCGCGCCGCCCTGGACGCCCTCAGCGACATCGGCCGTCCGCGAGCCGTGCGGCTGGCCGCGCTGGTCGACCGCGGACACCGCGAGCTCCCGATCCGGGCGGACTTCGTCGGCAAGAACCTGCCGAGCAGCCTGAGCGAGCGGATCAACGTCCGGCTCGTCGAGACGGACGGTGAGGACCTGGTCGCGATCGAGTCGCAGGCCACCGGCGAGGAGACGGCTCCGTGAAGCACCTGCTCTCGACCCGGGACCTCGACCGCGCGAGCGCGATCGCACTGCTCGACATCGCCGAGGACATGGCGGACGTGCAGAACCGCGAGGTCAAGAAGCTGCCGACCCTGCGCGGGAAGACCGTGGTCAATCTCTTCTTCGAGGACTCCACCCGCACGCGGATCTCGTTCGAGGCGGCGGCGAAGCGGCTCTCGGCCGACGTCATCAACTTCAGCGCGAAGGGCTCCAGCGTCTCCAAGGGCGAGAGCCTGAAGGACACCGCGCAGACGCTCGCCGCGATGGGCGCCGACGGAGTGGTCATCCGCCACAGCGCCTCCGGAGCCCCCGCGGTTCTGGCGGCGAGCGGCTGGATCGACGCGTCGATCCTCAACGCCGGTGACGGGACCCACGAGCACCCGACCCAGGCGCTCCTGGACGCGTTCACCATCCGCCGGCGCCTGCACGGCGCCTCCGCGTCCCGCGGCAAGAGCCTCGACGGCGTCGCGGTCACGATCGTGGGCGACGTCCTGCACTCGCGGGTGGCGCGCTCGAACGTCTGGCTGCTGACGGCGCTGGGCGCCGAGGTGACCCTGGTCGCACCGCCGACCCTCGTGCCGGTCGACACGCGCGACTGGCCCGCGACCATCCGCTTCGATCTGGACGAGGCGATCGACACCGGGCTCCCCGACGTCGTGATGCTCCTGCGCATCCAGCTCGAGCGGATGTCGAGCGGGTTCTTCCCCAACGGCCGGGAGTACGCGCGGATCTGGGGCCTCGACGACGAGCGGCTCGCCCGGCTGGGTCCCGATACCATCGTCATGCACCCCGGACCCATGAACAGGGGCGTCGAGATCTCCTCGGCGGCCGCCGATTCGAGCCGCTCCACGGTGCTCGAACAGGTCACGAACGGAGTGTCCGTCCGGATGGCCGCGCTCTACCTGCTGCTGTCCGGCGAACGGGAGGTCCACTGATGAGCACTGCCCAGCCGCTTCAGAGCACGGCGCCGGAGCGGATCCTGATCTCGGGAGCGACGCTCGCCGACGAGTCGACCGCCGACCTGCTGATCGACGGGGGCGTGATCGTCGAGATCGGCGCCGACCTCGACTCGCGCGGGGCCCGCGTGATCGACGCCGACGGCCTGCTTGCGCTGCCCGGCCTGGTCGACCTGCACACCCACCTGCGCGAGCCGGGGTTCGAGCAGAGCGAGACGATCCTCACCGGCACGCGAGCTGCGGCCGCCGGAGGCTTCACCGCCGTCTTCGCGATGGCGAACACCTCGCCGGTGCAGGACACCGCGGGCGTGGTCGAGCAGGTGCAGAGCCTGGGCGAGGACGCCGGCTACGCGACGGTCCGCCCGATCGGCGCGGTGACCGTGGGTCTGGCGGGGGAGTCGCTCGCCGAGCTCGGCGCGATGGCCCGCAGCCGCGCGGCCGTGCGGGTCTTCTCGGACGACGGGAAGTGCGTCTCGGACGCGCTGCTGATGCGCCGCGCTCTCGAGTACGTCAAGGCGTTCGACGGAGTCGTCGCCCAGCACGCGCAGGAGCCGCGGCTCACCGTGGGCGCGCAGATGAACGAGGGCGCCGTCTCCAGCGCCCTCGGCCTGCAGGGCTGGCCCGCTGTGGCCGAGGAGGCGATCATCGCCCGCGACGTGCTCCTCGCCGAGCACGTGGGCTCCCGCCTGCACGTCTGCCACGTCTCGACCGCGGGCTCGGTCGACGTCATCCGCTGGGCGAAGGCCCGGGGGATCGACGTGACCGCCGAGGTCACCCCCCACCACCTGCTCCTCACCGAGCAGGCCGTCGCCGGTCAGGACGGGCCGAGCTACGACGCCCGCTTCAAGGTGAACCCGCCGCTGCGCCGCGACGAGGACGTGCTCGCCCTCCGCGAGGCCCTCGCCGACGGCACCATCGACATCGTCGCCACCGACCACGCGCCGCACCCGGTCGAGGCGAAGGACTGCGAGTGGGACGCCGCGGCGTTCGGCATGGTCGGCCTCGAGAGCGCGCTGAGCGTGGTGCACGCCGCCGTCGTCGAGGACGGGCGGATGAGCTGGTCCGACGTCGCGCGCGTGCTCTCCTCCGCCCCCGCCCGCATCGGCCGGCTCGACGGCTACGACCGCGGCCTCGCCGTCGGGGCCGCCGCGAACGTCGTGCTCTACGACCCGGAGGCGCGACGCCGCTTCTCCGTCGAGGACCTGCGCGGCCGCAGCGGCAACTCCCCGTACCTCGGTCGCGAGCTGCCGGGCCGCGTCGTCGCCACCCTCCACCGGGGCTTCCCGACCGTGCTGGACGGCGAGCTCGTCGACGCGGCGGTCGTCGCCGCCTCCGCGAAGGCCTCCCGTGGATAGGGCCGCGATCACGATCGTCATCGCCGCGGTCGTCGTCCTCGTCTTCGTCGGCATGCTGCTCTCCTGGCGCGCGCGGCGCCGCCGCTCGGCCGCCCTCGCGCCGGAGCCCGTGCCCGCGTCCTCGCTGGGCGCCGAGGTCGAGCGCGTCGACCTCCCGTACGTGGCCACGACCCGCTTCGAGCAGCCGCTCGAGCGCGTCGTGCTGCCGGGGCTCGGCTTCCGCGGCAACGCGGTGCTGCGCCTCCACGAGCGCGGCGTCGTGATCGCCCCCGTCGGCGAGCGCGAGACGGTGATCCCGGCCTCCCTCCTGCGCGGAGCGGGCCAGGGCAGCTACGTGATCGACCGCGTCGTCGAGGAGGGCGGCCTGCTCGTGATCTCCTGGTCGCCCCGCGGCGACGAGACCGTCGACAGCTACCTCCGCGTGGCCGAGCCCGCCCTCCGGGCGCACCTGGTCGCCGAGCTGCAGCGCCTCGCCGGCCCCCGTTCCTCCCC
>NZ_PSTO01000002.1:0-181541 GCF_002930975.1 Rathayibacter sp. AY1A3
GACCGACGACGCCCGGAAGGCAGAGCTCGCAGCCCTGGTCGCGCCGGCGAAGGCGATCTTCCTCGACGCGAAGATCGAGTCCGAGCTGATCGACCTCGACGAGGCCGACGCCGCCGAGATGCTCGAGTCGACCGGCCAGACGGAGTCGGGCCTCAACCAGCTCGCGACCATCGGCTTCGACACCCTGGGCCTCCAGACGTACCTCACGGCCGGCCCGAAGGAGACGCGCGCCTGGACCATCGGGAAGGGCTGGACCGCGCCCCAGGCCGCCGGTGTCATCCACACCGACTTCCAGAAGGGCTTCATCAAGGCCGAGATCATCTCGTTCGACGACCTCGTCGAGACCGGCTCGATCGCCGAGGCCCGCGCGAAGGGCAAGGCCCGCATCGAGGGCAAGGACTACGTCATGCAGGACGGCGACGTCGTGGAGTTCCGCTTCAACGCAACCTCTGGGAATCAAAAGTAGAACGCAACCGTGGAATGGAGCGAAAGTGCGGTCGCGGTCGCAACAAGCGTTGCCACGACTATCGCGACGCTTGCAGTGACGAAGGGCGGGGGATCGATCCTCCGTCTTCGCAAATTTGCGTTTACGCTCCAGCCTGGCATCGGCCAGGTCTGGCACCTGACGAAGATTAGCGGGCGCAAGGCTTCCGATGTGGAATACCGCATCGTTGCTGCTGACTCCAGCGAGACTCGGACGACTGCGCCCCTGCCGGGCGGGTCGATGGAGGTAGGGACAGCCTATGGCGTCGACTCTCTCGTGCCTGGCGACACATTTGAGGTGTACTGGAGAGAGGGGCGCCATCAACGCTCGACGTCTCAAATGATTCTCACGGACCAGCGCGTATATCAGCTTCGTCGCGAGAACACTGGGCACTGAAATCCGTAGAGGGGGTCCAGCGTGCTTGGCCGCCTGGCGAGCGTTGGAGCGTCCTAGGCAATTGCGCCGACCAAGCGCTGCGCGTGACTCGATCACCACCCTGGGGGTGGCAGCGGAGTGTTCGACGTAGTGTCAGCCGCTCGGCCGACGCGCGAACCCACTGTGCCACGTCTCCGTGCAGTCTGGCGGATACACTATTCCCTGGCCGCGGGCCTCGGTAGCGCGAAGGTCGATCAGCCCTGCCTCCCAATGCTTAACCTCTTACTCCTTTGCGTGGAGCGGGAGGTCGCTCTGCTTTACCCGGTGGCGCGTGCCGCGAAGCAAGCAAGGTGGGATGCCCGTAGACAGCTCGCCTCGTGCCGTCCTCACCGGTGCAGCATGATCGTCACATGACGAACAAGTTCAACATCGGCGATCGAGTCTTCGTGCCCTCGCGGATCCTGCCGCGTCCTGACCATCAGCCCCATGCCCTCGCGGAAGCGAAGGTCCTGGGTCAGCGCGATCGAACCGTCCGGATCGACCGTCAAGACGCGGCGGGAAACGATATCGAAGTCGCCTCTCGTCTCGTCCACGGAGATAATCTTGGGATCACCATCCTCGAGATCGGGGATTTTGCCACAGAGGTCACTACGCTTGATCCGCTTACTAAGTCGGTCTTGCAGTATCTGCGGCTCCTTATCGATGACGGAATGCTAAGAAAATATAAAGTGAGGACGACATCAGAATTGTCACGTGTGTGGGCGGATGTCGAACCAGTGACGAGCCACGTTTTGATTATTGGGCACGGCGTAGCCGACTCAATCCGATTTATTGACCGATCTAAGCCGGTACGCGGGAACCAGTTAGCGAAACTCCTTCAAAACGCTTCCGCTAGTTCAAGGCCAAAGATCTTCATTTCGTTGAGTTGTCTAACTGGGCGACGACCATTCGCAAACCCTTTCAGCTCTAACGACGTGTGTTCAGACTACATAGCACCGTTTCAATCGATCCATTCTGCGGCTGCATCGCTGTACGCTCAAAGCTTCTTCAGTCATCATCTTCTAAGTGGTGAAGGAGTCGCTTCGTCTCACAAGAAGGCTAAAGCGGCGGTCGGGGACGGCGTTAGTTTCCGCCGGTGGCGTAAGGGTTCGATGGTCCGTTGAACTCGCAGCGCGGTAGCCCGTTGGGAATGTGACGCTCTTGCATCCTCGAACATCGCGGGTCGTCATCGCGTCCTCCGATCAGGTCAGGCCTCTTGTTTCAAACCACGATTCGTCGAACCAGAGGTGAAAACCCTCCTCCTATATCTCGGGCGCCTCAAGGAGTGATAGCTTCGGATTCTGCCGGAGCGGCGGCGGATAAGGCATGACCGAATTTGCCCGTGCCCTGCCGCATGCAGCTAGCCGGTGGCAGGTTCTGCTATTTGTTGTCGCGCAGGTATGCCTTGATGTCGTTGATGAATACGCCAAGCAAATCGCCTTGTCCGGTCGTCAATGTGGGATGCCCAAGGTCCTGTCTCATAGCCTTTAGTAGCGATTCGAAACCGAGCATCGTCTGACGGGGGTTCGGCTTCGCATCTGCGTCCTTGACCGTGGCAATAGAGCGGAAATCATTCCAGGCGAGGATGACATTTCGCGAACCGTAAGTGATGAGTTTCGGGGTAATGTCCGCAAATAAATTTGCCATATCCGCCTCGGTCATACCGTTGGCTTTCTTGCTGAGATTCAACATCTCCATGAGGCCCGTTATCATGCCATCGTAGAGTTCGGTTTTCTTCTCGCGGATGGCATTTTCACGAGAACGTCGCCGTTCGAGCGAGCGCGACGTGAAGTACGTGATGATCGGCACGGACACGACGCCCAGCAGCGCGGCGGTTGCGGTCTGCGTGTCGCTCGGCAACCCGAGGAACCATGACACCAGCGCCCACAGCCCCCAGACCGCCGCTCCGATGATCGCGACCAGAAGCAGACTGCCGAGTACAAGTTGAATCGCCCTACGCATGATTCAATAGATACCAGCCGCGACCGCCCTGACAGTCGCGGGCGCGCTGAAATGGGGAGCGCGACGACCTAAGGCGAGTCTTATACCGTCCTTCTCCAGGCAAAATTGCCAGAACTGCGGGATAGCCGGGGGGCCGAACGTCCACAGATCTGCCAGGGGCGGGCCGAGACGTGGTGGAGTTCCGCTTCAACGTGTAGGACGGCCGCGCTCGGCTCGAGGCGCCCGGTTCGCTCGGATCCCCGGATCCGCGAGCCGGGCGCTTCTGCACGGAGGTGCGGGATCGCCGACCCCGGGAGTCCGACACGAGGCCGGTCACGTCCGCGGACGTCCGCTCCGCCCGTCAGTTCAGCACGTCCCCGATCAGCCAGCTCGACAGCCCGACGAGGGTGCAGACGCCGACGACCACCCAGGCGACGGTCCGGCGGACCGAACGGGAGACCGCCTCCGAGCTGCGGGGAGTGGGACGCAGCGGCGGCGTGTACGCGGGCGGGACGGTGTAGGTCCGGGCCCGCGGGAGGAGTCGGGGGAGAGTGACCGGACGGCCGTCGACCCACTCGGCGGGCAGCTCCGCGGCCTTCGCGGCCTGCAGTGTGAGCTCGACCTTCAGCGGCGATCCGCGGAGGGAGGCGTAGGCGGCGGCGGTGAGACCGAGGCTCGCGAGGTGGCGGAGGGTCGGGGTGAAATCCGCCGAGAGGGTCGGGGAGAGCTCGCCCACCCGCTCGCCGTCGAGACGGAGCTCGACGAGGTCGCCGGCCGGGTGCAGGGTCACCAGCAGCAGGCCGCGGCCGCTCGCCGGAACGACCGTCGAGAGGCGGGCGAAGTGCTCGTCCTCGCGCAGGACCGGCAGGCCCCGCGACCAGGGGAGGATCGAGTGGCGCTCGACGGGCGGCTCGTTGAGCGGCACGAGCAGCTCGGGGGCGACCAGGGCGACGCGGAGGACGGCCCGCAGGCCCTCCTCGCCGCGCTCGACCCGGAGGCGCGCGGTCGTGACCGGGACGGCTCCGCTCGCCACGACCCGGTCGAGAGCGGCCCGGTGGGCGGAGGCGTTCGGCAGGTAGCCGAGGACGCGGCCGCCGGCCCGGACCGAGACGGCGTCGAGGCCGGTGGGGTGATCGGGCTCGGGGATCAGGTCGACCTCGAGGGTCCGCTCGTCGATCTCGCCCTGCTCGAGCGTGCGGCCGATCAGATCGGCGATCTCCTCGATCCGCTCGGCCTCGGCGAGGGCGTCGACGCTCGGGGCGCCGTCGGCGTTCGGGAGCCGGTAGTCGACGCGCTCCGTGACGGGGGTGACGGGTGCGTCCCGCACCACCGCGGCACTGTCCTGCGCGGAGCGGCGCGCCCCGGTGAACCGCCTGCCGTCCCACCAGCGCATCTCGGCCGCATCGGCCTCGTCGCGGGACCAGCCCGCCGGCGCACCCTCGTCCATCGACCCCCCGTTCCTCCGGCGAACGAGTCTACGAGGAGGGCGGGAGCGTCAGAGACCCGGGTCCGTGGCGGCGGGATCCTCGGGGGCGAGCGCGGCCGCGGGCTCTCCCGAAGCGGGGCCGCTCCACGCACCGGACTCCTGCGCCCGAGGGCCGGCGATCCACTCCAGAGCCTCGCGGACGAGCATCCGGACGTGACGCGCGTGGCCGATGGTGACGGGGGCGGGATCCTCGAGGACCTCGAGCAGGCGCTGCAGCACGGCACGGCTCTGCAGTCGTGTCATGGGCCTCACGGTTGGGGCCCGGTCGCTCGGACGGTAGTGCCGATCCGCGACAGCGCACCCGTCTAGGCTCGCCACATGACTCGTCTCGACGGTGCCGTCGTCCTCGTCCTCGGAGCCTCGGGCGGCCTCGGCCGCCTCCTGGCCGATTCGCTGGAGGCGCGCGGTGCCGTCGCGGTGCGCTCGGGGCGCGACTCCGCGGCGCTCGGCGAGGCACCCCTGGTCGCCGACCTGCGCGGGGAGGACGAGCCCCGGCGCGTGGTCGCCGAGGTGCTCGAGCGGCACGGGCGCCTCGACGGCGTCGTCGTGGCCGCGGGCGTCGTGGCCTTCGGGCCCTCCGCCGAGCTCGATCCGGCCGTTCTGGAGGAGCTCGTCGAGGTGAACGCGCTGGCGCCGATCCGGGTGCTGACCGCCGCGCTGCCGTCGCTCGTCGCGTCGGCGGGCGAGGGGCGCGAGCCGTTCGCGCTGACCATCAGCGGCGTGGTGGCGGAGGCTCCGACCGCGGGACTCGCCGCGTACTCCGCCTCGAAGGCGGCACTGCACTCCTTCGTGAAGGCCTCGGCCCGCGAGTACAAGCGGGCGGGCGTCCTCCTGCTCGACGCGCGCCCCGGCCACACCGAGACCGAGCTGTCCCGGCACCCGCTCGCGGGAGACGCGCCCCGCTTCGGCGCGGGTCTGGCGCCGCAGGACGTGGTCGACCGGCTGCTCGACGCGGTCGAGGGCGGCGAGACCGACCTGCCTCCTGCGGCGTTCACCGGCTGACGCCGTCCCGAGACGAGGCGGAGCCGGTCGATCCTCGCGGGAGCGCCCCGGATCGAGCACTGCAGCCTCGGCTGCGTACAGCCGCCGTGATCAGCCTGCGCATCCGGCGGCCGGGACCGCGATCGGCGCGGCAGCCCGTCCGACCGTCCTCCCCGCAGACGCGGGGATACCCGCCGTTCACCGGAGCGTTGCACGGCCGCACTAGCGTCCCTCCGTGCCCGACACCGCCGATGACGCCCTCCGTCCCACTCCCGAGCTGCTCCGCACGCTCACACCCGCCGACGCGCGGGACCTCGTCGTGCTGGACGAGGACGACGACGATCCGGTGCTCCTGCGCCGCGACGGCACTCAGGTCGACACCTGGCGCGAGGGCTACCCCTACGACGAGCGGATGTCGCGCGAGGAGTACGAGGCGGGCAAGCGCCTCCTCCAGATCGAGCTGCTGAAGCTGCAGAACTGGATCAAGAAGCACGGGCGCCGACTCGTGGTCGTGTTCGAGGGGCGCGACGCCGCGGGCAAGGGCGGCACCATCAAGCGCTTCACCGAGCACCTCAACCCGCGCGGAGCCCGCGTGGTCGCGCTCGAGAAGCCGACCGAGCGCGAGGCCGGTCAGTGGTACTTCCAGCGCTACGTCTCGCACCTGCCGGCCGCCGGCGAGATCGTCCTCTTCGACCGCTCCTGGTACAACCGGGCCGGCGTGGAGCGCGTGATGGGCTTCTGCACGCCGGCGCAGTACGACGAGTTCATCCGCCAGACGCCGCTGTTCGAGCGGATGCTCGTCGGCGACGGCATCGACCTGGTGAAGCTGTGGTTCTCGGTCTCGGCGGAGGAGCAGCGCACCCGGTTCACGATCCGCATGATCGACCCCGTGCGCCAGTGGAAGCTCTCGCCGATGGACCTCGCCTCGCTCGACAAGTGGGGCGACTACACCGCGGCCAAGGAGGCGATGATGGCGGCGACCGACACCGCCGACGCTCCCTGGACCATCGTGAAGAGCAACGACAAGAAGCGCGCCCGGCTCGAGGCCATGCGCTACGTCCTGAGCCTCTACGACTACGACGGACGCGACGAGGAGGTCGTGGGCCCGCTGGGTCCGGACCCGCTGATCGTCGGATCGGCCGCGGACGTGTACGAGCGCGGCGAGCACGCCGCGACGAGCTGACCGGGGGGACGGACATGGGGGAGTCGGGGATCGGCGCGGAGCTGCCGGGGGTGCACCTGCGCTGGCTGGCGCTCGACGAGCAGACGCTGGACGCCGAGCGGCTGCTGCCGCTGCTGAGCGACGAGGAGCGCGAGCGCTACGCCGGCACGGTCGCCGCGTCGGCGGCCGAGCGCTTCGTCTTCGGGCGGGTGCTCCTGCGGATGCTCGCGGCCGAGCTCACGGGGACGCGCGCGTCGGAGGTCCGGGTCGTCGCGTGCTGCCCGCGCTGCGGGGGCGCGCACGGCCGGCCGCGGCTGGAGGGACGCGGGATCGCGCTCGAGCTGCTGTCGGTGAGCATCGCGCACTGCGCGGGCGCCGTCGTGGTCGCGGCGAGCAGCGCCGGTGCGGTCGGCGTCGATGTGGAGCCGACGCTGGGCACGCCCGAGCGCGGGGAGCGGATCACGCGCATCGCCGGAGCGCCCTTCGCCACGGGCGGGATGCGCCCCGCCGACCCCGTCCTGCACTGGACCCGGATCGAGGCCGCTCTGAAGGCGGACGGCCGCGGGCTCGAGCTCGACCCGCGCCGGGTGCACGTGCACGAGTCGCACCACGCGGCGGAGGCGCGGATCGACGGCGTCCGCTTCCGGCTGGCCGAGCCGCAGCTGGACCCCGCGCTGCGGGTCAGCGTCGCCCTCGGGCCGATGGGGGACGCGGGCGCCGGGCCCATCATCGGCTGGCGGCGCGAGCACGGCGACGCGCTCGCGGACTCGCTGGTGTCAGCGCCCGGGCGGTAGCGGCGGCAGCTCCTCGTCGAGGAGCCAGGCGTCGAGCAGGTCGTCCACGCCCTCGCCGAGGACCTCGGTGCAGAGCTCGCGGAACTCCTCGTCGGTGACGGCGGCGGAGGCGTAGCGGGACGTCCACTCCCGCAGCAGCCGGAGGAAGGGCTCGTCGCCGACGGTGAGCCGCAGCGCGTGCAGGGTGAGCGCGCCGCGCTTGTAGACGCGGTCGTCGAAGAGCGCGACCGGCCCCGGATCGGCGAGCACGAGATCCTGCGCCGCGGCCCGCAGCACCGCGTGGTGGCGGCGGGCGCAGGCGTCGGCGGTGGCGCGGCCCGACTCCTCCGACCACAGCCACTCCGCGTAGCAGGCGAACCCCTCGTTGAGCCAGATGTGGCGCCACCGGGCGATGCCCACGCTGTTGCCGAACCACTGGTGCGCGAGCTCGTGCGCGATGAGGCGCTCCGAGCCGCCGCGGCCGTCGGCGTGGTTGGCGCCGAACACCGCCATCGCCTGCGCCTCGAGCGGGATCTCCAGCTCGTCCGCCGTGACGACGACGCAGTAGCGGGCGAAGGGGTAGGGCCCGAACAGCCGCGTGAACAGGGCGAGCATGCGCTCGAGCGGAGCGAAGTCGTGCGCGACCCGAGCGGCCAGGGCGGCGGGGCGGGCGAGGGTCACCGCGACCCCGGCGAGCACGCGCTCCTCGATCGCGTAGCGGCCGATCTGCACCGAGGCGAGGTACGCGGCGCTGGGCTCGCGCTGCTCGTAGAGCCAGGTGCGGCGGCCGGAGCGGGCGCTCGAGTCGACGAGCACCCCGTTCGCGAGCACGGCGTAGCCCTCCTCGGCGGTGACGCGCAGGCGGTACGGAGCCTTCTCGGCGACGTCGTCGTTGCAGGGGAACCAGGTGGAGGAGCCGGAGGGCTGCGAGGCGACGAGCACCCCGTCCTCCAGCTCCTCCCAGCCGAGCTCGCCCCAGTGGCTGGCGCGGGGGGCGGGGTGGCCGCTGTACTCGATCTCGACGTCGACGCTCTCGCCGGCGGCCAGCGGCTCGGCGGGGGACACCCGCAGCTTGTGCGGCGCCTGCTCGTGGCGGGCGCGGCGTCCGTCGATCCGGACGCGGGCCACGCGGAGCCGGGAGAGGTCGAGGGAGAACCGCCGGAGCGGCTGGAGCGCGACGATCCGCAGCACAGCCCGGCCGGCCAGGCGGTTCGAGGCGACGCGGTAGTCGAGGTCGAGGTCGTAGGACTCGACGCGGTAGCCGGTGTTCCCGATGCCGGGGACGTAGGGGTCGCCGGCGGTCTCGAGCCCGGTCAGCGCGGGGCTCACGCGACGGGCGCGTGGTAGTCGGCGACGCGCACCTCGCGCCACGGGCCGATCGGGTTGCCGCTCCAGCGGCTGCCCGCGGGCACGAGCTCCCCCCGCATCACGAGCGAGGCCGGGCCGACCGTGCCGTGCTCGGCGATCCGCGCGGCGGGGAGGATCACGCTGTGCGGGCCCAGGGTGGCGCCGGCGTCGAGGCTCACGAGATCCATGCTCATGATTCGATCATGGAACAGGTGCGTCTGCACGACGCAGCCCCGGTTCACGGTCGCTCCGTCGCCGAGCGAGATCAGATCGGCCTCGGGGAGCCAGTAGCTCTCGCACCAGACGCCGCGTCCGATCCGAGCGCCGAGGCTCCGCAGCCACCAGACCAGCGCGGGAGTGCCCGCGGCGGCGTGGGCGAACCAGGGCGCGGCGACCATCTCGGTGAAGGCGTCGGCCAGCTCGCTCCGCCAGACGAACGAGGACCACAGCGGCTGCTCGCTCGGCTCGACCCGCTGGATCAGGATCCACTTCGCGGCGGTG
The DNA here is from genome assembly GCF_002930975.1 of Rathayibacter sp. AY1A3. NCBI lineage: Bacteria > Bacillati > Actinomycetota > Actinomycetes > Micrococcales > Microbacteriaceae > Rathayibacter > Rathayibacter sp. AY1A3. The sequence goes on from NZ_PSTO01000002.1 coordinate 9,090, forward strand.
GAGACGGCCGCGGCGACCGCCCCGGCGGCCAGCAGCACGACGCCTCCCACGAGCGCGGCGAGCACCGCCCCGAGCGTCTGGATCAGCGCGAGCAGTCCGGCGACCACGCCGAGGCCGATCGCGACCGAGACGACCACCGGGACGAAGCGGCCGAGCTCCCACGCGATGCGGGCCGCGCGGAGTCGGCGGGCCGGGCGGAAGGTGCGTGCCGACTCCGCCTCCACGACGGTGCGCCGCAGCCGCACGGGCGGTGAGCCCAGCCACGACGAGCCCGCCTTCGACTTCCGGGGCGCGGAGGAGAGGACGGCGACGAGTCCGCCGGCGGGCACGGTGTGACCGGGAGCCGCCATGCCGGAGTTGCCGAGGAACGCGCGCTCGCCGATCTCGGCGCGGGCGAGCCGCATCCAGCCGCCGCCGAGCGCGTAGGAGGCGACGAGCGTGTCGTCGGCGAGGAACGCGCCGTTGCGGATGGTCGTCATCGCGGGCAGGAGCAGCACCGTCGAGGCCTCGACGTCGCGTCCGACCTTCGCGCCGAGGAGCCGCAGCCAGACCGGGGTGAACAGGCCCGAGTAGAGCGGGAAGAGCAGGACCCGCGCGGAGTCGAGCAGCCGCTCCGTCGACCAGACCTGCCAGCCGATCCGACCGCGCACAGGGTGGGTGCCCGGCTCGACGCCCCGGCCGAGCAGGCGCACCAGGACGACGACGAGAGCGGCGAGGACGACTCCGGAGACGGCGACGGCGGGCACGAGGGCGGCGAGAGCGGGCCCGAGCGCGGCGCCGAGGCCGGCCGAGCCGCGCACGGCGGCGGCCACGACGGCGAGCCCGGCCGCGAGGGCGAGGACCGGGACCGCCGCGAGGCCGACCGCGGACGCTCCGTACGCCCAGACCCAGCCCGGGCGGCGCGCCGGGCGCTCCGAGGGGAACCCGGCGTTCGCCCTGCCGAGCCGCTGGGCGGGGGATCCTCCCCAGCGCTGCCCGGCCGGCACCCGCCCGAAGACGGCCGATCCCGGCTCGATCTGCGCGTGCTTGCCGATCCGGGCGCCGGGGAGGAGCGTGCTGCGCGCGCCCACCGTGCTGCCGGCGCCGACCCGGACGGCGCCGACGCGCAGGACGTCGCCGTCGATCCAGTAGCCGGAGAGGTCGACCTCGGGCTCGATCGCGGCGCCGCGCCCGAGCGTGAGCATCCCGGTCAGCGGAGGGAGGGAGTGCAGGTCGACGTCGTCGGCGATGCGGGCGCCGAGCGCGCGGGCGTAGTAGGCGACCCAGGGCGCGCCCGCCAGGCTCACGGCCTTGAGCTGGAACGCGATCTGCTCGGCCAGCCAGAGCCGGAGGTGCACGCTCCCGCCGCGCGGGTGGTCTCCGGCTCGGATCCCGCGCAGCAGGGTGCGCGCGGCGAGGACGGTGAGCCCCATCCGCCCGAACGGCGTGAGGAAGAGCGCGAAGGCGGGGATCAGCGCGGCGAGCGGAGCGGTGGGCAGCCAGCCGAACCCCGGCACCAGGTCGAGCACCGCGGTGACGCTGAGGATCGCTGTGATCCAGCGGGCGCTGCCGAGCACGAGCAGTGGTGCGCCGAGGAGGGTCTGCAGCACGCGCATCCTGAGGGGGACCGGCGCGATGCGGTGAGCGGACACCTCCGCAGTGCCGGTCGAGCGGCTCTGGATCTCGGCGGCCATCGCCGCGAGACGCGGGTGGGCGTAGACGTCGGCGACCGTGAACTCGGGGTCGCGCTCGCGGATCCGCGCGACCAGCTGGGCGGCGGCGAGGGAGCCGCCGCCGAGGTCGAAGAAGTTCGCCCGCTCGTCGACCGGCACGCCGAGCACGTCGCGCCAGAGGGCGGCGAGCCACGCCTCCTCGGGGTCGAGGGAGGCGTCCTCGGTCGTGCCCACGGCGAGCGGCCAGGGGAGTGCGGCGCGGTCGACCTTGCCGGAGACGCGGGTCGGCAGCTCCTCGACCACGGCCAGCAGCGGCACGAGGGATGCGGGCAGCTCCTCGCGCAGGCGGGCGAGCGCCGCGTCGCGGTCGAGCTCCCGGCCGCCGGCGAGGGCCAGGTAGCCGACGAGGACCTGGTTGCCGGCCGCCGTGGTGCGGACCGCGGCCGCCGCCCCCGAGACTCCGGGGAGCGCCTGCAGCGCCGCCTCGACCTCGCCGAGCTCGATCCGCCGACCGCCGAGCTTCACCTGGTCGTCCGCGCGCCCCTGGAAGACCAGGCCGGCGCTCTCGAAGCGCACCAGGTCGCCGGAGCGGTAGGCCCGCTCCCAGCCCAGGAGCGGTGCCGGCGCGTACTTCTCGGCGTCCTTGACCGGGTCGAGGTAGCGCGCGAGCCCGACCCCGCCGATGACCAGCTCGCCGACCTCGCCCTCGCCGACCCGCTGCCCGTCCGCGTCCACGACGGCGAGCCGCCAGCCGTCCAGCGGCAGCCCGATGCGCACCGGGGGAGGCCCGCCGAGGGGCGCGGCGCAGGCGACGACGGTGGCCTCGGTCGGCCCGTAGGTGTTCCAGACCTCGCGGCCCTCGACGGCCAGGCGCTCGCCGAGCTCCGGCGGGCACGCCTCGCCACCGAAGATCAGCAGGCGGACGTTCTCGAGCGACTCCGCGGGCCAGAGCGCCGCGAGGGTCGGGACGGTCGAGACCACGGTGATGCCGTGCGTGGTCAGCCAGGGGCCGAGGTCCATGCCGCTGCGGACCAGCGAGCGGGGAGCGGGGACGAGGCAGGCGCCGTGCCGCCAGGCGAGCCACATCTCCTCGCAGGACGCGTCGAACGCGACCGAGAGACCGGCCAGCACCCGGTCCCCGGGGCCGAGCGGCTCCGCCTGGAGGAAGAGGCGCGCCTCAGCGTCGACGAAGGCGGCGGCGGAGCGGTGGCTGACCGCCACTCCCTTGGGGGTTCCGGTGGAGCCGGAGGTGAAGATGATCCAGGCGTCGTCCTCGAGCGAGGGCGGCTGCAGCAGCGGGATCGACGCCGTGCTCGGGTGCGGCGCGCTCGCGGTGAACAGGCGCGCGGCCGGCTCGTCGGCGCCGGTGCGCTCGAAGCGGCCGGAGCCGGTGATCACGCCGCGGACGGCGGCCTCGCCGAAGACGAGGCGCGCCCGCTCCTCGGGGTCGTCCGCGTCCACCGGGACGTACGCGGCTCCCGCGGCGAGGACGGCCAGGATCGCAAGGTAGAGCTCGCGGGAGCCGCTGGGCATGCGGATCCCGACGCGGTCGCCGCGTCGGACCCCTGCGGTGGTGAGCTCGCCCGCGAGCTGCACCGTGCGGGCCAGCAGCTCCCGGTAGCTGAGCGCTCCGGCCGGGTCCTCCAGCGCGGAGGCGTCCGGGTGGCGCTCCGCGGTGTCGCGGAGGACGTCGACCAGCGTGCGGGGAGGAGGGGTGGCCGCTCCGGCGTCGAGCACGTCCTGGGGGCCGGCCGTCTCGGTCACGTCTCGTCTCCGTCCCGGCCGCGCGATCGGGAGCGCGGCGGCCGGGGCGACACCGTAGGGAGGCGGGGTGACGCGGAGGTGAACAGGCGGGGTCGGCCCGCCCGGCTCAGTGCGCCATCGGGAGCGGCGCGTCCGACTCCGCCGGGCGGCGGACGAAGAACGCGGCCACGATCGCGACCGTCGCGATCGACGCGCCCCACAGGAACGCGGAGTGGATGCCGCCGGCGTAGGAGGCGGCCTGGTCGGCTCCGCCCTGCGCGAGCTCCGCCGACCTGATCGAGAGGACGGTGACGAACAGCGCCGTGCCCGCCGCGCCGCCCAGCTGCTGCACGGTGCCGATGATGGCGCTGCCGTGCGAGTAGAGCGAGGGGCGCACCGAGCCGAGGCCGGCGGTGAACAGCGGCGTGAAGACGAAGGCGAGGCCCAGGCTGAGGGTCACGTGCAGCGAGAGGACGAACCAGGGCGACGAGTCCGCCGCGAGCAGGGTGTACCCCCACAGCGCGCCGGCGACGACGATCGAGCCGGGCACGAGCAGCACGCGCGGGCCGAAGCGGTCGTAGCCGCGGCCGACGAACGGCGCGAGCAGGCCCATCAGCAGGCCGCCGGGGAGCAGGAGCAGCCCGGTCTCCAGCGGAGTGAGGCCCAGCACGTTCTGCGTGTAGAGGGGCAGCAGGATCAGCGTGCCGAAGAGCGCCGACATGCTGACCGCCATCATCGCGATGACGATGGTGAAGTTCGCGGAGGAGAAGGTCCGGAGGTCCAGCAGGGCCCGGTCGGTGCGCTGCAGCAGGAGCTGGCGCGCGATGAAGCCCGCGAGGCCGAGGCCCGCGACGACGAACGGGATCCACGGCGCGACGACCGCGGCTCCGCCCTCGCCGAGGCTCGACAGGCCGTAGACGAGGCCGCCGAAGCCGAAGACCGAGAGGACGACCGAGAGCGAGTCGATCGGGATGGAGCGGGGCTCGGTGACGTTCTCGACCTTGCGCAGGCCCAGGAGCAGCGCGCCGATCGCGATCGGCAGCACGATCCAGAACATCCAGCGCCAGCCGAGGAAGTTGAGGATGACGCCCGAGATCGTCGGTCCGACGGCCGGAGCCACCGAGATGACGATCGAGATGTTGCCCATCATCCGGCCGCGGATCGCCGGGGGCACCAGCGTCATCACGGTCGTCATCAGCAGCGGCATCATGATGGCCGTGCCGCCGGCCTGCACCACGCGGGCCGCCAGGAGGACCGCGAAGGTCGGGGCGAGCGCGGCGGTGAGCGTGCCGAGGCTGAAGAGGATCATCGCGGCGGCGAAGAGCGTGCGGGTGTGCAGCCGCTGGATCAGGTAGCCCGTGATCGGGATGACGACGGCCATCGTGAGCATGAAGGCGGTCGAGAGCCACTGGCCCACGTGCGCCTCGACGTCGAAGTCGCGCATGAGGTCGGGCAGCGCCACGCTCATGATCGTCTCGTTGAGGATCACGACGAACGCCGACACCAGCAGGAGGCTGATGACCAGGCGGCTGCGCGGCTCGAGGGTCGTGGCGGCGGCAAGTGCGGCGGGCCGCGCGGCGGGAAGGGTGCTGCGCTCGGTCACAGGTGTTCTCCGGTCGTGAGGGGATCGGTGTGAGGGGCGCATCGACGGCTCGACTCGCGGGCGCGGATGCGGGGTACGGAGGGAGAACAGCGGCGGACGCCCCGGACATTCCCGATCGACGGGGATCCGCTGCGAGAGGTCTCAGGTGAGGACCGCGGAGAGCGCGGAGGACGCGGCCTCGGCCTCCTCGAGCGTGGCGCCCTCGCCGAAGCTGAACCGCACGGCGGTCCGGGCGACGTCGGGGTCGAGGCCGAGGGCCAGCAGCGCGGGCGAGGGCTCGTCGCGCCCGGCGGCGCACGCCGAGCCGCTCGAGACGACGACGCCGCGTTCCTCCAGCTCGAGGAGCGTCGACTCGCCGCTGCGCCCGGGGACGGCGTACGCCGCGATCGAGGGGAGCCGGTGCGCCGCGGAGCCCAGCGGCACGGCCCGGGGCGCCAGGGCCGCGACCCGCTCGGCGAACGCGTCCCGGACCGCTCCGACCCGTGCCGCGCGGTCCGGATCGAGCAGGTGCACCGCGGTGCCGAGCGCGACCGCGAAGGCCACGTTCTCGGTGCCCGAGCGCCGCTCCCGCTCCTGGCCGCCGCCGTGCAGCAGGGGCTCGAACGGGAGCCGGCTGCGCAGCAGCAGCGCCCCCACGCCCTTCGGCGCCCCGAGCTTGTGCCCGGAGACCGAGACCGCGTCGGCGCCCCAGCCCGCGACGTCCAGCCAGCCGGCGGCCTGGACGGCGTCCACGTGCAGCGGCACGCCCCGCGATCGGCAGAGCGCCGCGATCGCCGGAACGTCCTGCACCGTCCCGATCTCGTTGCTCGCCGCGAGCACCGAGACCAGTGCGGTGTCCGGCCGGACCAGCGCGGCGAGCGCGTCGAGGTCGAGCAGGCCGGTCGCGTCGACGGGGGCCGTCGACACCTCGAAGCCGTGCAGGCGCCGGAGGTGGTCGGCCGACTCGACGGTCGCCTCGTGCTCGAGCGCCGAGATCACCAGGTGCCGTCCGCGCGGCGATCCCAGCGCGAGGCCCTTGACCGCCGTGTTGATCGACTCCGTGCCGCCGGAGGTGAAGAGCGTCTCGGAGGCGCGGCCGCCGAGGAAGCGGGCCACGTGAGCGCGCGCCGCCTCCAGCGCGCGCGCCGCGGCGTCGCCGAGCGAGTGGCTGCTCGACGGATTGCCGTACTCGGCGGTGAGGAACGGCCACATGGCCTCCAGCACCTCGCGGCGCACGGGCGAGGTCGCGGCGTGGTCGAGGTAGATCACTCGACCGCGATGTCCAGGCCGAGGTCGAGCGAGCGGACGCTGTGGGTGAGCGCGCCGACGGAGATCACGTCGACCCCCGCCTCCGCGATCGCGCGCACGGTCGAGAGGTCGACGCCGCCGCTCGCCTCGACCACGGCCCGCCCGCCGATGAGGGCGACGCCCTGGCGGAGCAGTTCGGGGGTGAAGTTGTCGAGCATGATCGTGTCCGCGCCTCCCGCCAGCGCGGGCTCGATCTGGTCGAGCCGGTCGACCTCGACCTCGAGGTGCGCCGTGTGCGGGATCGAGGCGCGCGCCGCCCGCAGGGCCGCGGTCAGGTCGATCCCGCGCGCGGCGAGCACCGCGAGGTGGTTGTCCTTCGCCAGCACCGCGTCCGAGAGCGAGAAGCGGTGGTTGCGGCCGCCGCCGCTGCGGACGGCGTGCCTCTCGAGCGCGCGCAGGCCCGGCGTGGTCTTGCGGGTGTCGACGATGCGGGCGCGCGTCCCCTCCACCGCGGCGACGTACTGCGCCGTCAGGGTGGCGATGCCGCTCATCCGCTGCACGAGGTTGAGCGCGACGCGCTCGCCGCGGAGCACGCCGCCCGCGGGGCCCTCGATCCGGGCGAGGGTCTGCCCGGCCTCGAAGACCGCGCCGTCCTCCACGAGCACCGAGCAGCGGATCCGGGAGTCGACCTGCCGCATCGTGCCGATGAGGACGGCGCCGCCGCTGAAGACGCCGGGCTCGCGGGCCACGAGGGCGGCGCTCGCGGTGGCGTCCGCGGGGAGGAGGGTGTCGGAGGTCAGGTCGCCCCAGGGCGCGTCCTCCTCGAGGGCGAGGGTGACGACGCGGTCGATGCTCTGGCGGGTCAGCACGGAAGGGCCGCCTCTCTGGTGGGGGCGGCGGCGCTCGCCGTCGCGGGGTCGGAGGAGTCGGTGCGGTGGTGGGCGCCGACGGAGTGCGTGCGCGCGAGCGCGGCGTCGATGAGAGCGAGGGCGCAGGTCAGCAGGTTCGCGTCCTCGAGCGTCCTCAGTTCGAGCGGAGCGGGCGAGGCGGAGGCGACGAGCGCGTCGCGCGCCGCTGTGAGCCCCGCCGCGTCCCGGGAGAGGCCGGCTCCCGCCCACATCGCGTCCTGGAGAGCGGCGCGGTCGAGCGTCATCGGCACGACGGCGCAGGGAGGGGCGACCGGGCCCCCGCTCCAGGAGAGGGAGTCGAGGGCGAGCGCCGCGCGGCGCGCGAACACGACGCCCTCGAGCAGGCTGTTGGAGGCGAGGCGGTTCGCGCCGTGGACGCCGGTGCGGGCGACCTCGCCGACCGCGAACAGCCCGGGGAGGCTGGTGCGCCCGTCCAGGTCCGTCGCGATCCCGCCCATCCAGTAGTGCGCGGCCGGAGTCACGGGCAGCAGGTCGTCGGCGAGCGAGAGCCCGTTCTCGCGGCAGGCCGCCGAGATCGTCGGGAACCTCTTCGCCAGCACCTCGGAATCGATCGCCCGGGCGTCCAGGTGCACGGGCAGTCCGCCCTGCAGCCGCATCCGCTCCGCGATCGCGCGCGCCACGACGTCGCGCGGCGCCAGCTCGGCCTCGGGGTGCACCCCGGCCAGGAACCGCTCGCCGGCGGCGTCCCGCAGCACCGCGCCCTCGCCGCGCACCGCCTCCGAGACGAGGAAGCCGCCCGGCAGCGCGAGCGTGGTCGGGTGGAACTGGTAGAACTCCAGGTCCGCCGTCTCCGCTCCTGCCCGCAGGGCGGCGGCGAGCCCGTCCCCGGTCGCGACGGACGGATTGGTGGTGTGCCGGTAGAGCTGACCGGCGCCTCCGGTGGCCAGCACGACCGCGTCGGCCGTCAGGCGCTCGAGCACGCCGTCGTGCAGGACGTCGGCGCCCGTGACCGAGACGCCCTCCCGCACCAGGTCGACCAGGGCGGCGTGCTCGCGCACCTCGACGGACGAGGCCCGCACCGCCGCCACGAGCGCGGCCTCGATCGCGGAACCCGTCGCGTCGCCGCCGGCGTGCAGGATCCGCGGACGCGAGTGGGCGCCCTCGAGTCCCCGCGCCAGCTCGCCGCCCTCACGGTCGAAGCCGACGCCCCACTCCTGCAGCACCGCGACCGCCTCCGGCCCCTCGGCGCAGAGCACCTCGACCGCCGAGCGCACGGCGAGGCCCGCACCGGCGGTGAGCGTGTCCTCCACGTGCAGCGCCACGGAGTCGCCCGGCGCCGTGACCGCGGCGATCCCGCCCTGCGCGGCGCGCGTCGACGACTCCGCCAGCGCGCCCTTGGTGACGAGCAGCACCTCGTGGCGGCGCTGCGCCGTCAGCGCGGCGACCAGCCCGGCGATGCCGCTGCCGACGACGACGACCCGTGCCATGTCAGACCGCCGCCGGCCCGGCGGGCGGAACGGCCGCGAGCATCCGCTCGAGGGCGATGCGCGCCTCGGCCTGCACCGATTCCGCGACCTCGATGCGGTTGAGCACCGTCCCCGCGACCAGTCCCTCGAGCACCCAGGCGAGGTAGCCGGGGTGGATGCGGTACATGGTCGAGCAGGGGCAGACCACGTCGTCGAGGCAGAAGATCGTGTGCTGCGGGTACTGGACGGCGAGGCGCTGCACCAGGTTGATCTCGGTGCCGATCGCGAAGGTCGATCCCGCGGGTGCCGCCTGGATCGCCTTCACGATGTAGTCGGTCGAGCCGTACTCGTCGGCCGCGTCGACGACCGCCATCGGGCACTCCGGGTGCACGATCACGCGCACGCCCGGGTGATCGGCGCGCGCCTTCGCGATCTGGGCCGTCGTGAAGCGCTTGTGCACCGAGCAGAAGCCGTGCCAGAGGATCACCTGCGCGTCCAGGAGTGTCGCGGTGTCGGAGCCGCCCTGCGGCTTCCGCGGGTTCCACATCGGCATCCGCTCCAGCGGCACGCCCATCGCCTTGGCGGTGTTGCGGCCGAGGTGCTGGTCGGGGAAGAACAGCACCCGCTGCCCGCGCGCGAACGCGTCCTCGAGCACGGTCGCCGCGTTCGAGGAGGTGCAGACCACGCCTCCGTTGCGGCCGCAGAACGCCTTCAGCGCGGCGGAGGAGTTCATGTACGTGACCGGGACGAGCGGCACGCGGCCGTCGGCGTCCGGCTCGGTGCCGTAGAGCTCGGTGAGCTCGGCCCAGGCGTCCTCGACGGAGTCGATGTCGGCCATGTCCGCCATCGAGCAGCCGGCCGCCAGGTTCGGGAGGATCACGGCCTGCTCCGGTCCGGAGAGGATGTCGGCCGTCTCCGCCATGAAGTGCACGCCGCAGAAGACGATGGCCTCGGCGTCGGGCCGGCTCGTCGCCGCCTTCGCCAGCTGGAACGAGTCGCCCACGTAGTCGGCGTACTGCACCACCTCGTCCCGCTGGTAGAAGTGCCCGAGCACGACGACCCGCTCGCCGAGCGTCTCCTTCGCCGCGAGGATGCGGTGGTGCAGCTCGTCGGCGCTCGCCGTCGTGTACTCCTCCGGCAGACGTCCCTGGACCGGGGCGTCGGCCGGGATCGGGTCGGCCTGGGAGGCGCCGGGCCCGTAGGCGGGCAGGCCGAGGTCGAACGACCAGGGGGCCTCCGCGAGCTCGGGCGCGCAGGTGGCGCCGGGCGCGGAGCCGCCCTCGATGAGCCGGATGGTGCTGTCGACGGATGTCACGGTGTTCTCCTCGTGAGGCGGGTGGGGGAGTCGGGCGGCGCGCTCAGACGGGCAGCGGGCCGTTGTCGACGAGCGCCGCCGACTCGTCGTAGCGGTAGAGGCGCGGGGGACGGTGGCGGGTGCCCGTCAGGCGCTCCCCGGTGGGCACCACGGTGCCGGAGCTCTCGATCGTCCGGCGGAAGTTGGCCGGGTCGAGGGGCTTCTGCAGGACGGCCTCGTGGACCTCCCGCAGCTGGGACAGGGTGAAGGCGCCGCCGAGGAAGGCCTGCGCGATGCGGGAGTACTCCATCTTGTTGCGCAGGCGCCAGAGGGCGTAGTCGACGATCAGTCCGTGGTCGAAGGCGAGCTCGAGCGGCAGATCGGTGCAGAGCCAGGCGACGTTCTCTCCCACGATGGCCTCGTCGGCCTCGGCGGAGCGCACGAGCGCCCAGTAGACGATCGACACGACGCGGTCCTCGCCGGGGGAGCGGTCGGTGCCGCCGACGGCGTAGAGCTGCTCGAGGTAGCGCGGAGCCAGGCCCGTGGTCTCGCGGAGAGTGCGGCGGGCCGACTCGGCGAGGTCCTCGTCCGGATGCAGCGGTCCGCCGGGCAGTGCCCAGAGTCCCTCGAACGGCTCGCGGATGCGCCGGACGACGGGGATCCAGACGGTGCTCGCTCCGGTCTCCAGGTGCGGCCGCAGGGCGAAGATCACCGTCGACACGGCGAGCTGCACGTCCGGCATCCGGTGCCCCCTACTAAGAGTCGCACCGACTGTAAGTGCTGGGATCACCTTAGTGTCACGAACACCTGAACACCTAGCGGAAGAGGCGACACGCCGCGCAGGGTCCGCCCTCACCGCTAGGCTGACCGCACAACCGAATACCGGGCCGCAATACGCGACGCGGGAGAGCCGACTCCGGTCGGCACCGAAGGAGCAAGCCTCCCCGCCAATCTCTCAGGTCTTGTACCGCGTCGAACTGGCCACTCTGGAAAGCGATCCGCTCGGATCCGCCCATGGTGAAAGCGCTCGACCCCTCGGGGCGGCGCGAATCTCTCAGGCTCCACGACAGAGGGGGAGTTCCCACGGCACTGCTGTGCTCTGCCGCGAACGCGGCGCGAGTCCAGCACTGCGACGAAATGGAGAACTCATGTCCGAGACCCCGACGACCAGCCCCGAAGCCCGCTACTCGCCCCTGCACGAGGTGCACGTCGCCGCCGGCGCGTCCTTCACCGACTTCGCCGGGTGGCAGATGCCGGTCCGCTACTCCGGCGATCTCGCCGAGCACCACGCCGTGCGCACTGCCGCCGGCCTCTTCGACCTCTCGCACATGGCCGAGATCCTCGTCGTCGGCCCCGAGGCGGTCGACGCCCTCGACTACGCGCTGGCGAGCGACATCTCGGCCGTCGCCGCCGGCCGCGCGAAGTACACCCTCCTCCTGGAGCGCACGGGCGGCGTGATCGACGACCTCGTCGTCTACCGCACGGGCGAGGACCGCTTCATGGTCGTCGCGAACGCGGCCAACCGGCACATCGTCGTCGAGACGCTCCGCGACCGCACCGCGATGTTCGAGTGCGAGCTGTTCGACGAGAGCGACGACGTCGCCCTCATCGCGCTGCAGGGCCCGCGCTCGCTCGAGATCCTGCAGAACGTCCAGGGCCTCGCCGTCGAGACCGAGCGGGGAGCGGAGTCCGTGCTCGACACGGACGACGCCGCCCGCCTGCTCGCGGAGCTGCGCTACTACCGCGCCGTGCCCGCGACCTTCGAGGCGCATCCGATCCTGATCGCGCGCACCGGGTACACGGGCGAGGACGGCTTCGAGATCTACGTCTCGCCCGACTCCGCTCCCGCGCTCTGGCAGGCTCTCGCCGAGACCGGCGCCGGAGCGGGCCTCGTCCCCGCCGGCCTCGCCGCCCGCGACACCCTCCGCCTCGAGGCGGGCATGCCGCTCTACGGCCACGAGCTCTCCCGCGACGTCTTCCCCGCACAGGCCGGCCTCGGCCGCGTCGTCGCCTTCGGGAAGCCGATCGACTTCGTCGGCCGCGCGGCCAGCGAGGAGGGTCCCTCCGGAGACGCTCCCGTGCTCGTCGGGCTCGTCGGCGAGGGCCGCCGCGCCGCCCGTGCCGACTACACCGTCCTCTCCGGCGACGACGAGGTCGGAGTGGTCACCAGCGGCGTCCTCTCGCCGACCCTGGGCGTCCCGATCGCGATGGCCTACGTCGCCCCCGCCTCCGCGCAGCCCGGGACGGCGCTCGCCGTCGACATCCGCGGCACGCGCCTCCCGATGACCGTCACCGAGCTCCCCTTCTACTCGAGAAAGAAGAACTGACATGGCCGTGCCCACCGAGCTGCAGTACACCTCCGACCACGAGTGGATCCGGGTCGACGGAGAGGTCGCGACCGTCGGCATCACCGCCTACGCCGCGGACAAGCTGGGCGACGTCGTCTTCGTCGAGCTCCCCGAGGCGGGAGCCCGCGTCGAGGGCGGCAGCGTCGTCGGCGAGATCGAGTCGACCAAGTCGGTGGGCGAGCTGTTCGCCCCCGTCGACGGCGAGGTCCTCGAGACCAACACGGCCGTCGTCGACAGCCCCGAGCTCGTCAACTCCGACCCGTTCGGCGAGGGGTGGCTGATCCGGGTCCGCTTCGACGCCCTGCCCGACGGCCTCCTCGACTCGGCCGCCTACACCGAGCTGGTCGGCGAGTAGATGGCGGCCACCAGGACCCCCGGCGCCTTCGAGTCCCGCCACATCGGGACCGACGCCGACGCGCAGCGCACCATGCTCGCGGCTCTCGGCTACGACTCCGTGGAGGAGCTCGTCACCGCCGCCGTCCCCGAGTCGATCCACGTCCGCGACCTCCCGCAGGTGCTGCCCGCTCCGGCCACCGAGACGGAGGCGCTCGCCGAGCTGCGCGCCCTCGCCGCGAGGAACACGGTGCGTCGGCCGATGATCGGCCTCGGCTACTACGGCACGCACACCCCCGCGGTGATCAAGCGCAACGTGCTCGAGAACCCCAGCTGGTACACGGCCTACACGCCGTACCAGCCCGAGATCTCGCAGGGGCGCCTGGAGGCGCTGATCAACTTCCAGACGATGGTCTCCGACCTCACCGGCCTCGACACGGCCGGCGCGTCGATGCTCGACGAGGGCACGGCCGTCGTCGAGGCGATGCTGCTCGCGCGCCGCGCCTCGAAGGCGCGCACCGACGTCTTCGTCGTCGACTCCGACGCTCTCCCGCAGACCCTCGCGCTGCTGCGCGGCCGGGCGGAGGCCGTCGGCATCCGCATCGTCGAGCTCCCGCTCTCGCGCACCGCCGCGGAGGAGGTGCCGGAGTGCTTCGGCGCCCTCGTGCAGTACCCCGGCGCGTCCGGGCACCTCTGGGACCCGTCGGCGGTGCTCGCCGCGGTGAAGGCCCACGGCGGCCTGGCCGTCGTCGCCGCCGACCTGCTCGCGCTGACCCTGGTGCGCTCGCCGGGCGAGCTCGGCGCGGACGTCGCGGTCGGCACCACGCAGCGCTTCGGCGTCCCGCTGGGCTTCGGAGGACCGCACGCCGGCTACCTCGCCGTCCGCAAGGGACTCGAGCGCCAGCTGCCCGGCCGCCTCGTCGGCGTCAGCCAGGACGCGGACGGCCACCCCGCCTACCGCCTGTCCCTCCAGGCCCGCGAGCAGCACATCCGCCGCGAGAAGGCGACCTCCAACATCTGCACCGCGCAGGTCCTCCTGGCGGTCATGGCGGCGATGTACGCGGTCTACCACGGGCCGGACGGGCTCGCCGCGATCGCCGAGCGCGTGCACGGCCGGGCCGCGCTCCTCGCGCGCCTCCTCCTCGACCGGGGCCACTCCCTCCGGCACGCCGACTTCTTCGACACCGTCTCGGTCGTCGTGCCCGGCGGCGCGGAGGCGGCGGTCGCCCGCGCCCGCGAGGCCGGCTTCGACGTGCGCCTGGTCGACGCCGACACGGTCTCGGTGTCGATCGACGAGACGGTCACCGACCTCGAGGTGATCGCCGTCGCGACCGCCGTCGGGCAGCTGGACTCGTCGTTCGGCTTCCTCGGCGGCTCCGCGCGGAGCATCCCCGCCGAGCTCGACCGCCGCACGCCCTTCCTCGTGCACCCGGTCTTCAGCAGCCACCACAGCGAGACCTCGATGATGCGCTACCTCAAGCGCCTCGCCGACTCGGACTACGCGCTGGACCGCGGCATGATCCCGCTCGGCTCCTGCACCATGAAGCTCAACGCCGCCACCGAGATGGAGGCGGTCAGCTGGCCCGAGTTCGCGGACCTGCACCCGTTCGCCCCCGAGGCGGACGTGCAGGGCTCCCTGGCGCTGATCGACCAGCTGGAGGGGTGGCTCGCCCACCTCACCGGCTACGACTCCGTGTCGCTCCAGCCCAACGCCGGCTCGCAGGGCGAGCTCGCGGGCCTGCTGGCGATCCGCGGCTGGCACCGGTCGAACGGCGACGAGGACCGCACGGTCTGCCTGATCCCCTCGAGCGCCCACGGCACCAACGCCGCGAGCGCGGTCCTCGCCGGCATGCGCGTCGTCGTCGTGGCCTGCGACGAGCTCGGCAACGTCGACCTGGACGACCTCCGGGCGAAGATCGCCGAGCACGCGGGCTCCCTCGCCGCGCTGATGATCACCTATCCGTCGACCCACGGCGTCTACGAGCACGAGGTCGCCGAGATCTGCCGCCTCGTCCACGAGGCCGGCGGACAGGTGTACGTGGACGGCGCGAACCTCAACGCGCTTCTGGGCTTCGCCCGCTTCGGAGACTTCGGCGGCGACGTCTCGCACCTCAACCTGCACAAGACGTTCTGCGTCCCGCACGGCGGAGGCGGTCCCGGCGTCGGTCCCGTCGCCGCGAAGGCGCACCTCGCGCCGTTCCTGCCCGGCCACCCGCTCGCGCAGCGGCTCGAGCACGGCGTGGGCACCCAGGGCGAGCGGATCGTCCACGGCGGCGCACCGGTGTCGGCAGCGCCCTACGGCAGCCCCGGCATCCTGCCGATCTCGTGGGCGTACGCCCGGATGATGGGCGAGGAGGGCCTGCGGGCCGCGACCGGGGCGGCCGTCCTCTCGGCCAACTACGTCGCCGCGCGCCTCCGCGAGCACTACCCGGTGCTCTACACGGGGGACAACGGGCTCGTCGCCCACGAGTGCATCCTCGACATCCGCCCGCTGACGGCGGCGACCGGAGTGACCGTGGACGACGTCGCCAAGCGCCTCGTCGACTACGGCTTCCACGCCCCGACCATGAGCTTCCCCGTCGCCGGGACCCTGATGGTCGAGCCGACGGAGAGCGAGGACCTCGCCGAGATCGACCGCTTCATCGACGCGATGATCGGGATCCGGGCGGAGGCCGACCGCGTCGGCGCGGGGGAGTGGCCGGTGGACGACAACCCGCTGCGCGGCGCCCCGCACACCGCCGAGTGCCTGACGGCCGAGGAGTGGACGCACCCCTACAGCCGCGAGCAGGCCGTCTACCCGGTCCGCTCGCTGGTGCGCGGCAAGTACTGGCCGCCGGTCCGCCGGATCGACCAGGCCTACGGCGACCGCAACCTCGTCTGCGCCTGCCCGCCCATCGAGGCCTTCGCCTGATCCGCCCGCACGCGCTCGTCCGCAACCGAGGGTGAGAGAGCAGGAACGGAGCCTCGAGCCCGTCCTCGGCTCTCCCACCCTCGGTTGTGGACACGGTCGGTCCCTCACGGGCACGGAGTGGGGCGCAGTCCTCCCGATCCGTGGGGAACGGCGCACGGCGACCCCGACGCACGAGGGAGCCCGACCGTGGGGAACGCGTGGTGGAGGTGCTGGCAGGGCTCGACGGAGTAGTGACGAGCGAGCAGCTCCACCGTGCGGGCGTCACGCCGCGGCAGTGGAGAGCCGCCGTCGAGCGCGGCGCGGTCCTGCGGCTCCTCGGATGCGATCGGTCCGTCGTCACGTCCGCGGAGCCGGCGGCGCGAACAGCTCGGGCCAGAGGGCGACGGCCAGCGGGTACCCGACGAACGAGACGATGTCGATGATCGAGTGGGCGATCACCAGGGGCAGGGTGCGGCCGAAGCGCTGGTAGAACAGTCCGAACACCAGGCCCATGACCACGTTCCCGATGAAGGGCCCGATGCCCTGGTACAGGTGGTAGCTGCCCCGGAGCAGCGCACTGGTCACCAGGATCCGCCACCGCCCCCAGCCCAGATCGCCCAGGCGGGCGAAGAGGTACCCGATCACGACGACCTCCTCCTGCACTCCCGCCCGGATCGCGGAGAGCACGAGCACGGGCACCGTCCACCAGTACGCGTCCAGCGGCGAGGCCACCACCGCCACGGTGATGCCCAGCGCGCGTCCGACGGCGTACAGCGCGATGCCCGGCGCGCCGATCGCCACCGCGAGGACCGTCCCGGTCCCCAGGTCCGCGAACGGCCGGCGCAGGTCGAGCCCCAGGCGCCCGAGGGGACGGCCCGAGCTCTGCCAGAGCAGGAACGCGCAGAGGGCCACCGGCACCAGATCGAAGAAGAGCGCGAGCAGCTGGTAGACGAGGTCGAAGCCCGGGCGGTCGCTGAGGGCGCCGTTGATCGTCGCGGTCTGGTCGGCCAGCGCGGTCGAGCGGGTGAGCCGGTTGGCGATGGAGACCACCGAGTAGACAGCGGAGGCGCCCAGCGAGAGCCCGAGGACCAGCAGGATCTCGACGCGGATCCGGCGCCGTCCGGGCGCGGATCCTGACAGGTCGGTGGACACTCCGCGCGTCTCCTCTGAAGTCGATGTGTTGCGCGACGGCCGCCCGGCACGCACGTTTCGTGCAGAACAGCGCAAGGATTCCACCTCCCGGTTACCGCTGTGTAACGGTTGCCACATGCTTTTGTGCAGATAGCGGGCGAATACATAGTCTCGTTGAAGGCATCCGCGCGACGGCCACCAGTCTCGTGCGCCGCCGCCGTCGCCACGCGCACGGCACTCCACGCGTCAGGGAAACCACTTCTCGCGCGCCCCCACATCACTGGAGGAATAGTGAACATCAGACGTTACGGATTCGGGGCTCTGGCGCTCGTCGCCGCGAGCACGCTGGTCCTGGCCGGCTGCAGCAGCTCGAACGACTCGGGCGGAGGTGCATCGGGAGGCGACGCCGCCGCGATCATCTCCACGAACGGCTCCGAGCCGCAGAACCCGCTGATCCCGACGAACACCAACGAGGTGGGCGGCGGCAAGATCCTCGACGAGATCTTCGCGGGCCTGGTCTACTACGACGCCAAGGGCGCCCCCGAGAACGACGTCGCCGAGTCCATCGAGTCGGACGACGCGCAGAACTACACGATCAAGATCAAGTCGGGCCTGACCTTCACGAACGGCGACCCGGTCACCTCCAGCTCGTTCATCGACGCCTGGAACTACGGCGCCAAGCTGTCGAACAACCAGCTCAGCGCGTCGTTCTTCTCGAACTTCGAGGGCTTCAGCGACACCGAGGACAGCGAGCTCACCGGTCTCAAGGCCGTGGACGACACCACCTTCACCGTCGCGCTCAAGTCCCCCCAGTCGGACTTCCCGATCAGCCTCGGCTACTCGGCGTACTACCCGCTGCCCGCCGCCGCGTTCGACGACATGGCCGCCTTCGGCGAGAACCCGATCGGCAACGGCCCGTACAAGCTCGACGGCGACGACGCGTGGCAGCACGACGTCCAGATCGAGCTCGTCAAGAACGACGAGTACACCGGCCCCCGCGAGGCGCAGAACGGCGGCCTGAAGATCGTCTTCTACGCCACCCAGGACGCCTCCTACGCCGACCTCCTCGGCGGCAACGTCGACGTGATCGACCAGATCCCGGACTCCGCCTTCGGCACCTTTGAGAGCGACCTCGGCGACCGCGCCGTGAACCAGCCCTCGGCCGTGTTCCAGTCCTTCACCATCCCGGGCCGTCTCCCGCACTTCGACGGCGAGGAGGGCCAGCTCCGCCGCCAGGCGATCTCGATGTCCTTCGACCGCAAGGAGATCACCGACGTGATCTTCGAGGGCACCCGCACCCCGGCCTCCGACTTCACCTCCCCGGTGATCGACGGCTACAGCGACGCCCTCTCCGGCGCCGACGTGCTCGAGTACAACCCCGACGAGGCCAAGGCGCTGTGGGCTCAGGCCGACGCGATCAGCCCCTGGGACGGCACCTTCAAGATCGCCTACAACGCCGACGGCGGCCACCAGGGCTGGGTCGACGCGGTGACCAACTCGATCAAGAACACGCTGGGCATCGACGCCGAGGGCGACGCGTACCCGACCTTCGCCGAGGCGCGCACCAAGATCGTCGACCGCTCGATCGAGACCGCGTTCCGGACCGGATGGCAGGCCGACTACCCGAGCCTCTACAACTTCCTCGGACCGCTCTACGTGACCGGCGCCTCGTCCAACGACGGCGACTACTCGAACCCCGAGTTCGACACCCTGCTCCAGCAGGGCCTGTCGGACGCCGACGCCGACGCTGCGAACAAGACGTTCCAGCAGGCCCAGGAGATCCTCCTGAAGGACCTCCCGTCGCTGCCCCTGTGGTACGCGAACGTGACCGGCGGCTACGGCGAGGGCGTGTCGAACGTCGAGTTCGGCTGGAACTCGGTGCCGCTCTACTACGAGATCACCAAGAACTAAGCTCGAACCACTGGGGCGCTTCGCCCGTGCCGTCGGCCACCAGGTCACGGCACGGGCGGAGCGCCCTGTTTCGGTCACAATCGAATGAGGTCCCCATCCATGCGACTCCGGAACCGGCTGGGCTGACATGCTCGCCTACATCGTCCGACGCATCCTGCAAGCCGTCCCCGTGCTCATCGGCACCACGTTCCTCATCTACTTCATGGTCTTCTCCATGCCGGGGAACCCGCTCCTGTCGCTCTTCGGCGACAAGACGCCGAGCCCCGCACTCCTCGCCCGCCTCGAGGAGCAGTACCACCTGAACGAGCCCTTCTTCGTCCAGTACCTGTACTACCTGGGAGGCGTCGTCCGCGGCGACTTCGGCATCTCGTTCTCCGGCCAGTCCGTCAACGAGATCCTCGCCCGCACCTTCCCGGTCACCCTGACGCTGGCCATGATGGCGATCGTCATCGAGATCGTCGTCGCGCTGACCATCGGCCTCATCAGCGGTCTGCGCAAGGGCAGCTTCTTCGACGCGAGCGCGCTGGTCGTCAGCCTCCTGCTCGTGTCGGTGCCGATCTTCGTGCTCTGCTTCATCGCGCAGTCCTTCTTCGCGATCCAGCTGGGATGGTTCCCTCCGACCGTCGGAGCCGACGCGTCGTTCCAGAGGCTGCTGCTGCCCGCGATCGTGCTCGCCCTGTTCGTGGTCGCGTCGGCCATCCGCCTCACGCGCGGCTCGGTCATCGAGACGGCCGGCTCGGACTTCGTCCGCACCGCGTACAGCAAGGGGCTCTCGCGACGCCGCGTCATCCCCGTGCACGTCCTGCGCAACTCGCTCATCCCGGTCACGACGCAGTTCGGAGCCGACTTCGGCCTCCTGATCGTCGGCGCGACCGTGACCGAGGGCATCTTCAACGTTCCCGGAGTCGGGAACACGCTCTATCAGGCGATCATCCGAGGTGAGCGGCCGACCGTCGTCTCCTTCGTCACGGTCATGGTGCTGTTCTACCTCGTGGTGAACATCCTCGTCGACCTGCTCTACGCCGTACTCGACCCGAGGATCCGCTATGCCAAATGAGTCCACCGGCGGCGCGCAGAAGGCCCGCCGCATCGACCACTTCGTGGCCCCGCTCGAGGAGACGCCGATCGCGTCGGTCGACGCCGTCAGCCTCGACGAGAAGCCCAGCAACCTCTGGACCGACGCGTGGCGCGACCTGCGCAAGCGGCCCATGTTCTGGATCTCGGGCGTGCTGATCCTCGTCATCATCGCCGTCGCGCTGTTCCCGGGCCTGTTCACCTCGGTGGACCCCCGCCAGTGCGCGCTCTCGTTCAGCAACCAGGGCCCCGGCGACGGCAGCCTGCTCGGCTACACCAAGCAGGGCTGCGACGTCTTCTCGCGGATCATCCACGGCACGTCCACGTCGCTGACCGTCGGCCTCATCGTGATCGTGATCACGACGGTCTCCGGCGTCATCGGCGGCGCGCTGGCCGGCTTCTTCGGCGGCTGGGTGGACACCGTGATCATGCGCCTCGGCGACATCTTCTTCTCGATCCCCTACATCCTCGCCGCGGTCGTCATCATGTCCGTCTTCTCGGCCTACCGGAACGTGTTCGTCATCGCCCTGGCGATCGGCGCGTTCGCCTGGCCGACGACGGCGCGCGTCCTGCGCTCCGAGGTCCTCCGAGTGAAGCAGGCCGACTTCGTCGGCGCCGCCACCGCGACCGGCCTCTCGCGCATGGCGATCCTGTTCCGGCACGTGCTGCCGAACTCGATCGCCCCCGTCATCGTCGTCACGACGATCTCGCTCGGCGCGGCCATCACCGCGGAGGCGACGCTGTCGTTCCTCGGCGTCGGCCTGCCCGGCTCGGTCATGTCGTGGGGCAACGACATCAGCCAGGCCCAGCGCGATCTGCGCACCAACCCGCAGACGCTGATCTACCCGTCGATCGCCCTGACGGTCACGGTGCTGAGCTTCATCCTCCTCGGCGAGTCGCTCCGCGACGCGCTCGACCCGAAGGCGAGGGCCCTCCGATGACCGCCACGACACCGAACGCACCGCAGGGGCCGCTGCTCGAGGTCACCGACCTCGAGGTCGGCTTCCAGACCGGCAGCGGACTGGTCCCCGCCCTCCGCGGCGTGAGCCTCACGATCGAGCACGGCCAGACCGTCGCGATCGTGGGGGAGTCGGGCTCCGGCAAGTCGACGACCGCCGCCGCGATCATCGGCCTGCTCCCCGGCACCGGCCAGGTCACCGCCGGCTCCGTGCTGTTCGACGGCAAGGACCTCGCGAAGGCGACGAGGACCGAGCTCGAGGACATCCGCGGCCGCCGGATCGGCTACGTCCCGCAGGACCCGATGTCGAACCTGAACCCCGTGTGGTCGGTCGGCTTCCAGGTCGAGGAGACCATCAAGGCCAACGGCCTCGCGACCGGTCGCAAGGAGGTGCGCGCCAAGGCGATCGAGGTCCTGCAGAACGCGGGCCTCGCCGACGCGGAGAAGCGCCTCAAGCAGTTCCCGCACCAGTTCTCGGGCGGCATGCGCCAGCGCGTGCTGATCGGCATCGGCCTGGCCGCGGCTCCCCAGCTGCTGATCGCCGACGAGCCCACCTCGGCGCTCGACGTCACGGTCCAGCGCCGGATCCTCGACCACCTCGAGACGCTGACGAAGACCGACGGCACCGCGCTGCTCTTCATCACGCACGACCTGGGCCTCGCCGCCGAGCGCGCCGAGAAGCTCATCGTCATGTACAAGGGCCGCATCGTCGAGTCCGGCGCCTCGGTGGAGGTGCTGCAGAACCCGCAGCACCCCTACACGCAGCGCCTGATCGCGGCGGCGCCCAGCCTCGCGTCGCGCCGCATCCAGTCGACGGCCGGCCGGGCCGTGGAGTCGGTCCCCGGCGAGTCGGAGGCCGTCCGCGAGGTCGACCTGGTCGGCGCGGGTGCCGCGCACCACGCCGGCGCGGTCGCCTCGGGCGCCCCGATGATCGAGGTCGATGGCCTCACCAAGGTCTTCAAGATCCGCCGCGGCGGCCTGAAGGCCGAGGACTTCACGGCCGTCGACAACGTGTCGTTCTCGATCCCGAAGGGCACCACCACGGCGCTCGTGGGCGAGTCCGGATCGGGCAAGTCGACGATCGCCCGCCTGGTGCTGGGCCTCGAGACGGCGACGTCCGGAGCGATCTCGATCGCCGGCCGACGGACCGAGAAGCTCAAGGGCCGCGACATGCTGGCGCTCCGGCGCTCCATGCAGCCGGTGTTCCAGGACCCGTACGGCTCGCTCGACCCGCTGCACAACATCGGCAACACCATCTCGGAGCCGCTGCGGGTGCACAAGGTCGGCGACCGGACGTCGCAGCGCGAGCGCGTCCTCGAGCTGCTCGACCAGGTGTCCCTCCCGCGCGTGATCGCGAGCCGGTACCCGAACGAGCTCTCCGGCGGCCAGCGCCAGCGCGTGGCGATCGCCCGCGCACTCGCGCTGAAGCCGGAGATCGTGGTGCTCGACGAGGCCGTGTCGGCTCTGGACGTCCTCGTCCAGGCGCAGATCCTCCGCCTCCTCGCCGACCTGCAGGCCGAGCTCGGGCTGACCTACCTGTTCATCACGCACGACCTGGCGGTGGTCCGCGTGATCGCCGACGACGTCTGCGTGATGCAGAAGGGCAGGATCGTCGAACACGCCAAGACGGACACCGTGTTCGACTCGCCGCAGCAGGAGTACACCCGCGAGCTGCTCGACGCCATCCCCGGCGCCGGCATCGAGTTCGCGGTCTGACCGACCGTCACCTGGGCCCCGGCCCCGCCTGGAGCGCTCCTCGGAGCCCTCCGGAGCGGAGATCCGGGGCCCTTCGCCGTGCGGACGCCTCGCTGCGGTACGATGGATGGTCCCCCTTTTGCACGAGAACACGAGACGAGTCCGTATCCATGGCAAGTGCCACCCGCTCCGACCTGCGCAACGTCGCGATCGTCGCCCACGTCGACCATGGCAAGACCACGCTGGTCGACGCCATGCTCAAGCAGACGAACTCCTTCGACGCGCACGCCCACGTGGACGAGCGCGCGATGGACTCCAACGAGCTCGAGCGCGAGAAGGGCATCACGATCCTCGCGAAGAACACCGCTGTCTCGTACAGCGGCAAGCACGCGAGCGACGGTCCCATCACCATCAACGTCATCGACACCCCGGGCCACGCCGACTTCGGCGGCGAGGTCGAGCGCGGCCTGTCGATGGTCGACGGCGTCTGCCTCCTCGTCGACGCGTCCGAGGGCCCGCTGCCCCAGACCCGCTTCGTGCTGCGCAAGGCGCTCGAGGCGAAGCTCCCCGTCATCCTCCTGGTCAACAAGACCGACCGCCCCGACGCGCGCATCGACGAGGTCGTCGCCGAGAGCCAGGACCTGCTCCTCGGCCTCGCCTCCGACATGGCCGACGACGTGCCGGACCTCGACCTCGACGCGATCCTCGACGTCCCCGTGGTCTACGCCTCCGGCAAGGCCGGCC
The DNA here is from genome assembly GCF_002930975.1 of Rathayibacter sp. AY1A3. Lineage (NCBI taxonomy): Bacteria > Bacillati > Actinomycetota > Actinomycetes > Micrococcales > Microbacteriaceae > Rathayibacter > Rathayibacter sp. AY1A3. The sequence goes on from NZ_PSTO01000002.1 coordinate 32,028, forward strand.
GCGCCTCGGCGAACAAGCCCGAGGACGGCACGCTGCCGGACGCCGAGGACCTGGAGCCGCTGTTCGAGGCGATCCTCAAGCACATCCCCGCGCCGACCTACGACGACGACGCGCCCCTCCAGGCCCACGTCACCAACCTCGACGCGTCGCCGTTCCTCGGCCGCCTCGCCCTCCTCCGCGTCTTCAACGGCACGATCAAGAAGGGGCAGACGGTCGCCTGGGTCCACCACGACGGCACCCACACCAACGCGCGCATCACCGAGCTGCTGATCACCAAGGCGCTCGACCGCTACCCGGCCGAGTCCGCGGGCCCAGGCGACATCGTCGCGATCGCGGGCTTCCCCGAGATCACCATCGGCGAGACCATCGCCGACCCCGAGGACATCCGCCCGCTGCCGGCCATCACGGTCGACGACCCGGCGATCTCGATGACGATCGGCACCAACACCTCGCCGCTCGTCGGCAAGGTGAAGGGCCACAAGCTCACGGCGCGGATGGTCAAGGACCGCCTCGACCGCGAGCTCATCGGAAACGTGTCGCTCAAGATCGTCGACATCGGACGCCCCGACTCCTGGGAGGTCCAGGGCCGCGGCGAGCTCGCGCTGGCCATCCTCGTCGAGCAGATGCGCCGCGAGGGCTACGAGCTGACCGTCGGCAAGCCCCAGGTGGTCACCCGCCAGGTCGACGGCAAGACGCACGAGCCCTTCGAGCACCTGACGATCGACGCTCCGGAGGAGTACCTCGGCGCGATCACGCAGCTCCTCGCCGCCCGCAAGGGCCGCATGGACGGCATGTCGAACCACGGCACCGGCTGGGTCCGCATGGAGTTCATTGTCCCGTCGCGCGGCCTGATCGGCTTCCGCACCGAGTTCCTCACCACCACCCGCGGCACCGGCATCGCGAACGCGATCCTGCACGGCTACGAGCCGTGGGCCGGCGCGATCGTCACCCGCAACAACGGGTCGATCGTCGCGGACCGCAACGGCGTCGTGACCCCGTTCGCCATCATCGCGCTCCAGGAGCGGATGACCTTCTTCGTGAACCCCACCGAGGAGGTCTACGAGGGCATGGTGATCGGCGAGAACTCGCGCAACGACGACATGGACGTCAACATCACCAAGGAGAAGAAGCTGACCAACATGCGTCAGTCCACCTCCGACACCTTCGAGTCGATGACGCCGTCGCGTCAGCTGACGCTCGAGGAGTGCCTCGAGTTCGCCCGCGAGGACGAGTGCGTCGAGGTCACCCCCGAGGTCGTCCGCATCCGCAAGGTGGAGCTCGATGCGAACGCCCGCGCGCGCATGACGAGCCGCCTCAAGAAGCAGGGCTGAGCCCCGGGCGCCTCGGCGCCCGCCCACGACGAGACCGGCCGGAGCGATGCTCCGGCCGGTCTCGTCGTCTCCGCCCGGTGCTGCAGAGTGCAGCGCCGATCCCGTCCCTCGCGGTCCGGATCAGCCCGCCGGACTCGGAGAGGGAGAGGGGGTCGCGGACTCCGCCTCGAGCGTCGAGGTGACGAAGGAGACGAACGCCGCCGCGTCGTCCGGCTTCCCCGTGTACTGCTCGCCGTTCACCAGCACGGTGGGCGTCGACTCGAGCTTCGGCAACGAGGAGTTCGCGAGGGGGAGCGAGGTGGCCCGCTCGGTCGCGGCCTTCACCCAGGGCCGGAACTCGCCCGCGGTCATGCAGGCGAGGACGTCGTCGTCGGTGACGCCCGCTCCGGTCACCAGCGCCCGCAGAGCGTCGTCGTCGAGGCCCGTCGTCCCCTCCGCCGGCTGCTGCGCGAAGAGCGCCGCGTTCACGGCGAGGAAGCGGTCCGGATCCTCGTCGGCGACGCACGCCGCGGCGTTCGCGGCCCGGCTGGAGTACTCGGAGCCGGCCGAGGAGGAGTCGAGGATCGCCACCGGATGGATCTCGAGCGTGATCGCCCCCTTCGTCAGCCACGACTGCAGCTGCTCGGCGTTCGCCTTCTCGAACTGCCCGCAGTACGGGCAGAGGTAGTCGACGTAGAGGTCGACGGCGACGACTCTGCCCGCCCGCGTGGCGCTCTCGTCGGTCGGGACGGGGGAGGCTCCCGGAGCGATCGCCGCGGTCGTCGTCGCCGTCACGGCCGAGCCGTCGCCCGCGAGGACGATGCCGTCGCTGAGCATGTTCGCCGGGCCGGCGCTCGCGACCTCCTGCTGCGACCAGACGTTCCAGCAGACCAGGGCCACGACCGCGAGGAGCCCGACGACCGCTCCGCCCTGCCCGAGCAGCCGGTTCCGGCGCCGCCGGCGCCTCTCCGCTTCGCGGCGCTCCCGCGCCTGCGCTCGGGCGAGCTCCTGGCGCTCGCGCTTGGTCAGGCCGCTTCTCGCACTGTTCCCGGACATCGCCGACGACGCTACGGGCGCCGGCTTCGGCGCGCCGTGGAGTGCGCCCGCCGGATCCTGGGATGGAGTGCGGGTCCTCTCAGGGATCAGGCGAAGAGGCCGGAGCCGAGGAAGTCGGTCTCGTCGCGAGCACCGGGCGGCACCGCGAACACGGCCGAGCCGACGTGCTTCACGTACTCGTTCAGCGCGTCCGTCGCGAGGTTCCGCTGCACGGTGACGAACTGCTCCGGGGAGCGCTGGAACGAGAGGAAGAACAGCCCCGCGTTCAGGCGTCCGAGCTCGTCGTTGCCGTCGACGAAGTTGTAGCCGCGCCGCAGGAGCCGCACTCCGTTGTTCACGCTCGGGTGCGCGAGGCGCACGTGCGACTCCTGATCGATCAGCGGGGCACCGGTGGCGCCGGCCGCTGCGAAGTCGGGCTCGGTGGACTCCGTGCCGCCCGAGAGCGGGGCTCCGGACCCCTTGCTGCGGCCGATGACCCGCTCCTGCTCGCCCAGCTGGCTGCGGTCCCACGTCTCGATGATCATCCGGATCTTCCGCGCGACCAGGTAGCTGCCGCCGACCATCCACGCGGGGCCGTCGGAGGAGGGGACCCAGACGTGCTCTTCTACGGCGTCGGCCTCCTCGGACTTCACGTTCGCCGTGCCGTCCTTGAAGCCGAACAGGTTGCGCGGAGTCGCCTGGGCGGTGGACGTCGAGGAGGTGCGGCCGAAGCCGAGCTGCGACCAGCGGAGCGAGGCCCGGCCGAACGCGATCCGGCTCAGGTTGCGGATGGCGTGCACGGCGACCTGCGGATCGTCGGCGCAGGCCTGGATGCAGAGGTCGCCGCCGCCGGCCGACGGGACGAGCGCGTCACCGCGGAAGCGGGGCAGGGCCTGCAGCTGCGGAGGCCGGCGGTCGGCGAGGCCGAAGCGGTCGGCGCCGGACTCGTCCGTGAAGAGGGTGGGTCCGAAGCCGACCGTGACGGTGAGGGACGCGGCGTCGAGCCCGAGCGCCTCCCCGGTGTCCTCCGGGGGAGCCGTGTCCGGCCCGTCTACCGCGCCGGTCTCGCCGACCTCGAGGCCCTGGGTCATCCGCGAGGCGGCGAGCGTCCAGTCCTTCAGGAGCTCGACGAGGTCCTCGCGCGTGGTGCCCGCGGCGAGGTCGAACGCGGCGAAGTGCAGACGGTCCTGCGCGGCGGTGGTGATGCCCGCCTGGTTCGCGCCGAAGAACGGCACGGTGCGCGTGGCGGAGGAGGCCGTCGCGCTGGCGGACGACGTGACGGCCACCGTGCCGCCCACTCCGGCGGCCAGCCCGGCCGTCCCCGCCGAGACGAGGCCGAGCAGCCCGCGCCGCGAGAGGCGGCGGGGCTCGTCGGCGGGCTGCTCGGACTCCGTCGGCCGGACTCCCTCGTGCTGCTCGGCGCCCACTACGCGGCCGGCTCCTCGACGCCCAGCACCGTGTGGGTCAGCTGCGAGAGCGGCTCGGAGAGAGCGTTGACCGCGTCCGAGAGCTCCTTCTTCTGCTCCGCGGTGACGGTGGAGTACGCGGCGAAGCCGGAGTCGATCGAGCCGTACTGCGCGAGCAGGGCGTCGAGCTCGGAGAACCGCTGCGTGATCCGTCCGGTGAGGTCGGCGCCCTCGTCGCCGCTGGCGGTCGCGATCGGCTCGACGTTGCCGAACGCCACCTCCGCGCCCTGGACGTTCGCGGCGAAGTCGGTGAGGTCGGTGCTCGACCACCAGTCCTCCTCGCCCGTGATCTTGCCGGCCGCGACCTCGTCGAGCAGGCCGATGGCGCCGTTGGAGATGTCGCCCACCGAGACGGTGAAGCCGGGCGCGTTCACGAGGTCGGCCAGGCTCTGCACGTCGTCGACGAGGCCCTGGCCGAACTGCGCGCGCTGCTCGGGGGTGGAGGGCGCCCAATCGAGGAGCGCGCTCGTGCCGTCGGAGTTGAGCGCACCCTCCGCGGGGGCCCACAGGTCCTTCTCGATGCGGTGGAAGCCGGTCCAGTCCAGGCCCTCGGCGACGGCGTCGACCTCGCGGTAGTCGATGCGCGGGTCGAGGTCGCCGAACGCCTCCGCGGTCGGCTCGATCCGCTCGTAGAAGACGCGGGTCGACGCGAAGAGGCCGCGCGCCTTCTCGTCGTCGCCGGCCTCGTAGGCCTGCGCGAACTCGGCGACCGCGGGGAGCAGCTCGCCCACCTGCGACTTCACGTACGCCACGTAGTTGGTGACCGCCGCCTCCGTCGCCGCCTTCTCGTCCGCCGACTGCGCGGTGGCCTCACCGGTCACGGTGAACTCGCTCAGCCCGACCGGGGCGCCGACCTGCTGGAACTTGCAGGCGGTGTAGTAGGTGCCCGGCTCGAGCTGAGCGACGTAGGAGACGCTCTGGCCCGGGGTCACGTTCTCCTTCTCGCCCACGATCCGCAGCTTGTCCTCGGCCAGGATCTCGAACTCGTTGACGTCCGAGCCGCCGTTGGTTAGTGAGAACGTCACCGCTCCCGCCTCGGCGGTCGCCGTCGACACCTCGCAGGCGTCGTCCCTGATCGCGACGTCGAGCGCGGCGGAGGAGGAGGACGCGGGGGTGTTCGGCACGCAGCCCGTGAGGATCAGCGCCAGGGCGCCGGCGCCGGCGAGGCCGAGGGTGACGCGGGGGAGGGTGGGACGAGCGCGCGAGGACATGCTTCTCCTGGATCGGGGCGAGTGCGCCGGCGGTGCCGGAGCGGGTCAGACGGAGGTGGGAGCGGGAGCGGCGACCGGGGCCGCGCTGCCCCGTCGCGGACCGCGCAGGCGGACCTGGCGGACGAACAGGGCACCGACGACGACGAGGTAGAGCAGCCAGGCGGCGAACTGCAGAGCGGTCGGCTCGGGCGTGTAGTTGAAGAGGCCGCCGACCACGGCGGTCACGGGCGGCGGGAGGATCGGGCCGAGCGAGAACAGCGGGGTGCCCCAGCCGGGCAGGAGCGACGCCTCCTGCAGGTCGCCGACGCCGTAGGAGAGGACGCCGGCCGCGACGAGGATGAGGAAGCCGCCCGTCCAGGTGAAGAAGCGCCCGAGGTCGATCCGGACGAAGCCCCGGAAGATCAGGTACGCGATGACGACCGAGCTGAGGATGCCCAGCAGTGCGCCGACCGTGCCGACCCACGCGCTGGATCCCGACCCCGCACTGCTCGAGGACACGCTCGCCCAGACGAAGAGCGCCGTCTCGATGCCCTCGCGGCCGACGCTGATGAAGCCGAGGACCACGATGCCGAGGGCCGACCCCGCGACGGCGCCGTCGAGCCGGGACTCGAGGTCGCCCTTCATGCTGCGGGCGTTCGCGCCCATCCAGAAGATCATCCAGGTGACCAGCCCGACCGCGAGGATCGAGAGGCCGCCGCCGATGAGCTCCTGGGCCTGGAACGACAGGGTCGAGGGGCCCCAGGTGAGGATCGCACCGGTGACGAGCGAGATCGCGATCGCGGCGGCGATACCGGTCCAGAGCCGCGGCAGCACGTCGCGCCGGCCGAGCTTGGTCAGGTAGGCCACGAGGATGCCGACGACGAGGCCGGCTTCGAGGCCTTCGCGGAGGCCGATGAGGTAGTTTGCGAGCACGCGTGTTCTCTTGGTCGATGGTGGACGAGGAGGGGGCGACTCCCGCCCCGAGTCGATCCGGTCGGCGGGGCTCCGTTGTTCGGTAAGCCTTGCCTAACCCGGGTCGACTGTAGTCCGCTGCCCGGTCGCTGTCCAGAAGCGCCCGCAGCGGAGGCCGCGCAGGACGAGAGGCGGAGAGTGGACGCGGGCCGGGACGCAGCAGCGGAGCGGGTGGTGGCGGTGCACGCCCACCCCGACGACGAGACGATCACCATGGGCGGGACCCTGGCGCGGCTGGTGGCGCAGGGCGCCTCCGTCACCGTCGTCACCGCCACGCGGGGGGAGTGCGGCGAGGTCATCCCCGAGGACCTCGCTCCGCTCGAGGGCTCGGCCGAGCTGGCCGCGCACCGGACGACCGAGCTCGTCGTCGCCCTGACGGCCCTCGGCGTCGCCGACCACCGCTTCCTCGGCGAGGCGGGCGCCCGCGCGCCCGGCCTCGCTCCGCGGGTCTACCGGGACTCCGGCATGCAGTGGGGGCCCGGCCGCGTCCCGGTGCCGCTCGAGCCGGTGCATCCCGCGTCCTTCACCGCCGCGCCCGAGGACGAGGAGGTGGCCGATCTCGTCGCCGTCCTGCGGCAGGTCGATGCGGGCGTCGTGCTGTCCTACGACGCGGGCGGCGGCTACGGCCACCCCGACCACGTCCGCACCGCCCGGGTCGCCGAGCGCGCCGCCGAGCTGCTGGGCCTGCGCTTCCTCGCCGTCCTCCCCGACGCGGCCCCGCCCCTCCCCGGCGACGTCGTGATCGAGCTGTCCGCCGAGGACCACGCCCGCAAGCGCGCGGCCCTCGAGGCGCACGCGACGCAGCTGGTGGTCGAGGGCGACGAGGCCCGCCTCTCGAGCGGTCCGCCGTTCCCCATCGGCCGCATCGAGCGCTTCCGCCCGGTCGCGCAGGCGGGGCGTCCGGCGCCGCTGCCGGAGGAGCGTCCGACGCTGGGATCGCGCGTGCTGTCGGGTGTCGCCGGAGTCCTGGTCGGCGCGGTGGTAGGAGCGATCACGACCGTCGCCCATCAGAGCACCGTGTCGGTCGGCGGTGTCGTCCTCCCGGTCGGCCTCGCCGCCTCCCTCGCCGGCGTGCTGCTGCTCCTGCTCGGGCTGCGCCTCGTGCTCATCGACCGGTTCGTCGCGTTCTGCACCGCGATGGGCCTGCTCGGGATGATCGGGCTGCTCGCCCTGCGCAGCACGGGCGGATCCGTCCTCGTCCCGGCGAACGGCCTCGGCGTGGCCTGGACCTTCCTCCCCGCCCTCATCGCCCTCGTCGTGATCGCCTGGCCGCGGCTGCGGGCGGCCGCTCCCGCCGCCGCCCCGCGGCCCGCGGACGCCGACGCCCCGTCGGCCCCCGTACGATAGAGACACTGTTCGAAGGGACCTGGAGCACCGTGACCTACGTGATCGCACTTCCGTGCGTCGATGTCAAAGACCGCGCCTGCATCGACGAGTGCCCGGTCGACTGCATCTACGAAGGCGAGCGCTCGCTCTACATCCACCCGGACGAGTGCGTGGACTGCGGTGCCTGCGAGCCGGTCTGCCCCGTCGAGGCGATCTACTACGAGGACGACCTCCCCGAGGAGTGGTCCGACTACTACAAGGCCAACGTCGAGTTCTTCGACGAGATCGGCTCCCCGGGCGGAGCCGCCAAGGTCGGCGTGATCGCGAAGGACCACCCGGTCATCGCGGCGCTGCCTCCGCAGAGCCACTGAGGCCGCTCCCGTGGCCCTCGGCGCGCTGCCCGACTACCCCTGGGACCTGATGGCGCCCTTCGCCCGCACGGCGGCGGAGCACCCCGGCGGGATCGTCGACCTGTCGATCGGCTCGCCGGTGGACCCGACGCCCGCCCCGATCCGCGACGCGCTCGCCCGCGCGACGGATTCGCACGCGTACCCCACGACCGTGGGCACCCCCGCTCTGCGCGAGGCGATCGCCGCCTGGTACGCGCGGCGGCGCGGAGTCGAGGGCCTCGGGATCGACGAGGTCCTGCCGACGATCGGCTCCAAGGAGCTCGTCGCCTGGCTGCCCTTCCTCCTCGGACTCGGGGAGGGGGACGTGGTCGTGCATCCGCGCGCCGCCTACCCGACGTACGCGATGGGCGCGGCGATCGCCGGCGCTGAGGCGCTCGCCTCCGACGACCCGGCCGAGTGGCCTGCGACGACCCGCCTGGTCTGGCTCAACTCTCCCGGCAACCCCGATGGCGCCGTGCTCGACGTGCCCGCCCTGCAGCGCGCCGTCGCGCGTGCCCGTGAGCTGGGCGCTGTGATCGCGGGGGACGAGTGCTACGCCGAGCTCGGCTGGGACGGCCGCTGGGCCGACGAGCCGATCCCGAGCGTCCTCGACCCGCGCGTGGTGGGGGAGGACCGCACCGGGGTCCTCGGCGTCTACTCGCTGAGCAAGCAGTCGAACCTCGCCGGCTACCGCGCCGCCTTCGTCGCCGGGGACGCGGCCCTGATCGCGCGCCTGGTGACCGTCCGCAAGCACGCGGGCATGATCGTGCCCGGTCCGCTGCAGGAGGCGATGATCGTCGCCCTCGCCGACGACGAGCACGTCGCCGCGCAGAAGGAGCGCTACCGCTCCCGCCGCGACCGCCTCCGGCCCGCCCTCGAGTCCGCGGGCTTCCGGATCGACCGCAGCGAGGCCGGCCTCTACCTGTGGGCGACCGAGGGCCGCCCGGCCTGGGAGTCCATCGACCGGCTCGCCCGCCTCGGCGTCCTCGCGGGCCCCGGCGTCTTCTACGGGGAGGGCTTCCCCGAGCACGTGCGCCTCTCGCTGACGGCCTCCGACGAGCGGATCGACGCGGCCGTCGAGCGCCTGTCCGGCGGCCTCTGAGACGCTCGACCCGGCCGATCCTGGCGGGTTCCGACAAGGCCCCGGCCCCAGCGCTGGGCGATGTCACAGTGCCCCCGCTTTGCCCATAGGCTGTATGTGGTTCGGTCGACGGCGCCTCGCGAGGCCCCGGCTGCACCACGATCCAGACCCGGCGCCGCCCGCTCCGCGCGAGCGCTTCCGGGGTGCGACCGCGACGACCTGGGAGGCGTTGTGACCGAATCCGGCACGCAGAGCGACGGAACCGCGACGGTGGGCTCCACGGAGCCCGCGACCGGGAGCGCCACGACGCCGCCTCCCGCGCCGGCGGAGCAGGAGCTCCCCGAGAAGGTCACGCTCACCTTCGGCGACCGCACCGCGGACTTCCCGGTCCTGCGCAGCGTCGACGGCTCCTCGAGCATCGACTTCTCGACCCTGTCGAAGCAGACCGGCTTCATGTCGCTCGACTACGGCTTCGTGAACACGGCGGCGACCAAGTCGCAGATCACCTACATCGACGGCGACCAGGGGATCCTCCGCTACCGCGGCTACCCGATCGAGGAGGTGGCCACCAACGCGACCTACCTCGAGGTGGCCTGGCTCCTCATCTACGGCGAGCTGCCGACGGCCGACGAGCTCGCGGGCTTCGACGAGCGCATCCGCCGCCACACGCTCCTCCACGAGGACCTCAAGCGCTTCTTCGACGCGCTCCCGCACAGCGCGCACCCCATGTCGGTGCTCTCGGCCGGAGTGTCGGCCCTGTCGACGTACTACGAGGACAGCTCCAACCCGAAGGATCCGGAGGCGGTGGAGCTCACCACGATCCGCCTCCTGGCGAAGCTGCCCGTGATGGCGGCGTACGCCCACAAGAAGGCGATCGGCCAGGCGTTCCTCTACCCGGACAACTCGCTGAGCTTCGTCGACAACTTCCTCCGCCTCAACTTCGGCACGATGGCCGAGCAGTACCAGGTCGACCCGGTGCTCTCGAAGGCGCTCGACCGCCTCCTGATCCTCCACGAGGACCACGAGCAGAACGCGTCGACATCGACCGTCCGCCTCGTCGGCTCGACCGAGGCGAACCTCTACGCCTCGGTGTCTGCCGGCATCAACGCCCTGTTCGGCCCTCTGCACGGCGGAGCGAACGAGGCGGTGCTCACCATGCTCGGCCGGATCCGCGAGTCGGGCGAGAGCGTGTCGACGTTCGTCGAGCGGGTGAAGAACAAGGAGGAGGGCGTGCGCCTGATGGGCTTCGGCCACCGGGTGTACAAGAACTACGACCCGCGCGCGAAGCTGGTCAAGGAGAGCGCCTCCGAGGTCCTGCAGGCCCTCGGCGTGAAGGACCCGCTGCTCGACATCGCGATGGAGCTCGAGGCCCTCGCGCTCGAGGACGACTACTTCAAGGAGCGGCGCCTCTACCCGAACGTCGACTTCTACACGGGCGTCATCTACAAGGCGATGGGCTTCCCGACCCGGATGTTCACCGTCCTCTTCGCGATCGGCCGCCTGCCCGGCTGGATCGCCCACTGGCGCGAGATGAACACCGACAAGCAGACCAAGATCGGCCGCCCGCAGCAGCTCTACATGGGCGCGCCCGAGCGCCACTGGCCGACCGACCGCTGACCGGTCCCCGAGAGCCCGTCCCCGCCGGGGGCGGGCTCTCGCCGTAAGGCGCACCCGCCTCTCGTCAGCCGTCCGAGGCTCGAACCGCTTCTTCGAGGCGGGACGCAGAGCGGCGTGGTCGCCGCGGACTCGATCAGCACGGGTCGTCCCGGGGTGCCGCCTGCGGGGCCCGGCGGCGCCGGACGCTCGCCCTCAGGCGTGCAGGGCGGCGTTCAGCTCGATGCCGGCGCCGGTGCGGGGGAGGACCTCGACGGCCCCGGTGAGGGAGTTGCGGCGGAAGAGCAGGTTCGGCACGCCCGAGAGCTGCACGGCCTTCACGGTCTGCGGGGCGCCGTCGGCGCGCGGCGCTCCGCCGACCACGACGACCTTGGTGCCGGCGGTCACGTAGAGGCCGGCCTCGACGACGGTGTCGTCGCCGAGGGAGATGCCGATGCCCGAGTTCGCACCCAGCAGCGCCCGCGCGCCGATCGAGACGCGCTGCACTCCTCCGCCCGAGAGGGTGCCCATGATGGACGCGCCGCCGCCGATGTCCGAGCCGTCGCCGACCACGACGCCCTGCGAGATGCGCCCCTCGACCATCGAGCTGCCGAGGGTCCCGGCGTTGAAGTTGACGAAGCCCTCGTGCATCACCGTCGTGCCGGGTGCCAGATGCGCCCCGAGGCGGACGCGCGAGGTGTCCGCGATGCGCACCTTCGCGGGGGTGACGTAGTCGGTCAGCCGCGGGAACTTGTCGATCCCGGTGGCCTGGATGCCGTGGCGCCGGAGCGAGGGGCGCAGGCGGGTGAACGACTCCGGCGAGACCGGACCGGCGTTCGTCCACACCACGTTCGGCAGGTGCGCGAAGACGCCGTCGAGGTTCACCTCGTTCGGGCGGACCAGGAGGTGCGAGAGCAGGTGCAGCCGCAGGTAGGCGTCGGACGTGGAGGCGGGCGGCGCCTGCACGTCGATCTGCAGCGTGACCACGTCGATGCGGACCTCGCGGCGCGGATCCTCGCCGGCCTGCTCCTCGAACTCCGCCGGCACGATCCAGGGGTCGCGGCCGGCCGGGATGGTGCCGAGGCGCGGCTCCGGGAACCAGGTGTCGAGGACGGTGCCGTCGGCGGCCACGGTGGCGAGCCCGTATCCCCAGGCGGAGGCGGGCGCGGAGGAGTCTGCGGAGTGCTCGAGGGTCATGCCGATCAGGGTAGCGCGGAGCGTCCGGCCGCTACCCTGGGGCGCATGGCCGATCCGACCACCGCCCCTCCGCTCGATCTGCGCACCGATCCGGTCGCCCTGACGCGGATCCTCTGCGACATCCCGTCCGTCTCGGGCGACGAGCTCGAGATCGCGGACGCGGTGCAGTGGGCGCTCGAGCAGTACGACCACCTCGAGGTCATCCGCGACGGCCACACCGTCGTGGCGCGGACGAACCTCGGCCTCGCCCAGCGCGTCGTGATCGCCGGGCACCTCGACACGGTGCCGGTCAACGGCAACCTGCCCGTCGTCGCCGAGACGATCGACGGCGTCGAGCACCTGGTCGGCCGCGGGACCGTCGACATGAAGGCCGGAGTGGCGGTGCAGCTCGTCCTCGCCGCCGAGCTCTCCGATCCGGCCGTCGACATCACCTGGATGTGGTACGACAACGAGGAGGTCGCAGCGGACCTCAACGGCCTCGGCCGTCTCTCCCGGCACCGCCCCGACCTCTTCTCCGCCGACTTCGCCGTGCTCGGCGAGCCGACGAGCGGAGCAGTGGAGGGCGGCTGCAACGGGACGCTCCGGGTCGACGTGGTCACCCGCGGCGTCCGCGCCCACTCCGCCCGCAGCTGGGTCGGCGAGAACGCGATCCACGCGGCCGCGCCGATCCTCGACCGCCTCGCCGCCTACGTGCCGCGCGAGGTCGAGGTCGAGGGCCTCGTGTACCGCGAGGGCGTCAACGCCGTGCGCGTCACCGGCGGGGTCGCGGGCAACGTGATCCCGGACCTCTGCACGGTGCAGGTCAACTACCGCTTCGCCCCCGACCGGTCCGGGGAGGAGGCGCTCGCCCACCTCGAGGAGCTCTTCGAGGAGTTCGAGGTGACGGTGGACGATCTGGCCGAGGGCGCCCGCCCGGGGCTGGACGCACCTCTGGCCCAGGCCTTCCTCGCGGCCGTCGGAGCCGAGGCGAAGCCCAAGTACGGCTGGACCGACGTCGCGCGGTTCTCCGCCATGGGCATCCCGGCTGTCAACTACGGACCGGGCGACCCGCTCCGGGCCCATGCCGACGACGAGCGCGTGGCGGTGCACGAGATCACCGAGTGCACCGAGGGCCTCCGCCGCTGGCTGACCGCGTCCTCGTGAGCGCGACCGCCACGGCCGTCCCCGTCCGGCTCCGCCTGCGCCTGGTCCCGTGGTGGGCGCGCGTCCTCCTGGTGTTCATCGCGACCCGCGTGGTCACGACCGTGATCCTGCTGCAGTTCGCTGCGCACCAGCTCGCGAACCCGTGGACCGGCCCCTCCCCGTCCTACTCGGCCTTCGCGTCGATGTGGGACGGCCGCTGGTACGAGATCATCGCGGCCACCGGGTACCCCGGCTTCCTGCCGATCACGCAGGACGGCCACGTGGGGGAGAACGCCTGGGCCTTCATGCCGCTCTACCCGGGGGTCGTGAAGGCGCTGATGGCGGTCACCGGCCTCACCTGGGCTCCGGCCGCCGTGACCGTCTCCGTCCTGTGCGGAGCCGGAGCCTGCCTCGTCCTGTACCGCCTCTTCCGGCACTCCCTCGGCGAGTCGCAGTCGCTGACGGCGGTGCTGCTGTTCTGCGTGGCGCCGACCTCGCCGCTGATGCAGCTCGCCTACGCGGAGTCGATGGCGATGCTGCTGACCGCGGTCACGCTCCTCCTCCTGGTGCGGCGGCGCTGGCTCGCGGTCGTGCCCGTCGTGCTGCTGCTGGGCCTGACGCGGCCGAGCGGGCTCGCCTTCGCCGCCGCGCTCGGCCTGTACGTCGTCTACCGGTTCGTCCGGCGCCGCACGGAGCCGTTCCCTCGGTCGGAGTGGCTGCCGGCTGTGGGCCTGACGGCGTGGGGGCTCGTGGTCGGCTTCCTCTGGCCCGCCGTGGCGTGGGCCGTCACCGGGTCGATGACCGCGTACACCGACACCGAGCTGGCGTGGCGTGCGGTCTACATCGGCTACCAGGAGCTGCTCCCGCTGACCCCGTGGTTCCAGGGCGGCGCCTGGTGGGGCTCGTGGTGGTTCGGTGCTCCGGCCGTCGGCGTCGTGCTGGTGGTGCTCCTGCTGGCGGCGTTCGTCGGGATCCTCGCCGCACCGTGGACACGGCGGCTCGATCTCTTCAGCCGGGCCTGGGTCGCCGGGTACGGCGTCTACCTGCTGGCGTTCTTCTTCCCGCAGTCGAGCACCTTCCGGCTGCTGGGCCCGATGTTCCCGCTCGTCGGAGCGCTGGCGGTGCCGCGCTCGCCGGTCTTCCGCATCGCGCTGGTCCTGCTCGGGATCGGCGGCCAGATCGTCTGGATCTCGATCTGCTGGGCCGTCGCCGGATCGGACTGGACTCCGCCGTGATCGTGGTGCGCGCCCGCCCGGCGCGGTGCTCCTCCGGGGACTCCCGACTCCCGCACGGGTATGCTCGTCGGAATGTCTCCCCTCACGCCAGCCGGTGAGCCGCGACACGCGTCGCCCCTCCTCCGGCCGACCCGCCGGCGAGCCGCGGCGACACCCGCCCGCTCCCCGCTGACGACCGCCTCCTCGACGGACCGCGGGCCGCTCGCGTGAGCGCCACCGCGATCGCGCCGGAGACGGAGGACGCCTCTCCGTCCCGCTCCCGCTGGGGTCTGCTCCGGAGGATCCCGTGGTGGATCCAGGTGCTCCTGGTCTTCGCCGTGTCCCGGGTCGTCACGACCGTGATCATGCTCCGTGTCGGCGCCGTGCGTCAGGGCGTCGAGTGGACGGGACTCCGCGACACCTACGTCCGGTTCGCGACGACGTGGGACGGCGGCTGGTACGAGCGGATCGGGATGACGGGGTACCCGTCGGTCCTGCCGCTCTCGCCGTCCGGAGCCGTGGAGCAGAACCCCTGGGCGTTCATGCCCGTCTACCCGTTCACCGTCCGCGGCCTGATGAACATCACCGGGCTCGACTGGGCGAACGCGGCGGTGCTCGTCGCCCTGGTCTGCAGTGCAGCGGCGTGCCTGGTGATCTACCGGCTGTTCCGCGTCTCGCTCAGCGAGGGCCAGGCGCTGATGGGGATCGTCTTCTTCTGCGTCGCTCCGACGTCCCCGATCCTGCAGATCGGCTACGCGGAGTCCGGCGGCATCCTCCTGACGGCCGTGCTGCTCCTCCTGCTGGTGCGCCGCAAGTGGATCTGGACGTTCCCCGTCGTGCTGGTCGTGGGGCTCCTGCGCCCGAGCGGCCTCGCGATCGCGGCGATGACGGGCCTCTACTTCCTCTACCGCGTCTGGCGCCACGTGCGCGGCACCGAGCCGTTCGCCCGCCGGGAGTTCGCCTTCACGGTCTCGCTCACGGTCTGGTCCCTCGCGGTGGGCTTCGCCTGGCTGCTCATCGCCTGGGCCGTGACCGGCTCCTTCACCGCCTACACCGACACCGAGCTCGCCTGGCGCAGCGTCTTCATCGGCGAGGGCGAGCTCATCCCCTTCACCTCCTGGTTCGCCGGAGGGGGCTGGTGGGGAGGCCTCTGGTTCGGCTCGCCGATCACGGGCATGGGCATCACCGTCGTGGTGGTGCTCGGATTCCTGGCGATCCTGTTCTCGCGGGCCACGCGCAGCCTCGACGTCTTCTCGCGGCTCTGGGTCGGCGGCTACGCGATCTACCTCTTCGCGTTCTTCTACCCGCAGTCGAGCACGTTCCGCATCCTGATGCCGATGTTCCCGCTGGCCGGGGCGCTCGCGGTGCCGCGGTCGACTCTCCTGAGGGTGTTCGTGGTGGCCGCATCGATCGTCGGGCAGATCGTCTGGGTGCTGCTGTGCTGGGTGTTCACCCCGGGCGACTGGTCCCCGCCGTGATCGGCTGACGCCCGACTTCCGGGCGCGGTTCGGAACACCCCCGCGGATGCACGATAATAGGGGGATACGTCACGAAAGGGGAACTCTATGGCGGCCATGAAGCCGAGGACCGGAGACGGACCGATGGAGGCTGTTAAGGAGGGCCGACTCATCGTCGTGCGCGTTCCGCTCGAAGGAGGCGGACGCCTCGTCGTCTCGGTCAACGATGCAGAGGCGAAAGAGCTGCACGACGCGCTCGCGTCGGTGGTGTCTCCCGCCTGATCCGCACCGTCGTGAACGCCCGTCGCACACCGTGCGGCGGGCGTTCCGTCTGTCCCCGGTCGACCGCGCTCGTCAGGCGCGGCGCTTGTTGGCCTGCAGCAGGCCGTCGCCGATCGGCGAGAGCACGCTGACCACGGCGGGGGAGGCGCAGACCTCGGCCACCAGCGTGCGGAACGCCGTCGCGATCTCGTCGCGCTGCGCGGGGTTGGCCACGCGTCCGCGCCAGAGCGCGTGGGGGACGAGGACCGTCCCGCCCGGACGGACGAGCCGCAGCGCGTGCTCGACGTTCTCGATGACCTGCAGCGGATCGCCGTCGACGAAGACGATGTCGTAGGAGTTCTCGTTCATCCGGGGCAGCACCTCGAGGGCGCGGCCCGGGATGAGCCGCAGCCGGTTGGGCGAGATGCCCGCCTCGTGGAACTGGGTACGCGCGTGCTGCTGGTGCACCGCCTCGGAGTCGATCGAGGTGAGCATCGCCTCGGGGGCGCCGTCGAGCAGCCACAGGCCGCTCACTCCGGTGCCGGTGCCGATCTCGATGATGGAGGTCGCGCGCGCCGCGGCGGCGACCAGCGCGGCCTGCGCGCCGATCGAGGGGGAGACGGCGTCGATGCCCAGCTCGACCGAGAGCCGGCGGGCCGAGGCGATGGCCTCCGACTCGACGACCGCGTCCTCGGCGTACTTCCAGTTGGCATCCTTGTCGGACACGGGGGCGCTCCTCTGATCGGTGCACCGGGCGGATCGCGCCCGGGCATCGTCAGGGTACGGTGGCGCGCGGGCTCCGCGAGGGAGGCGCGGCGGGTTAGTGTTGTCCTCGTGTTCGGTCTGACGTTCGACAAGCTCCTCATCATCGGGGTCATCGCCGTCTTCGTGCTGGGTCCCGACCGCCTCCCGCACTACGCCGCCCAGCTCGGGCAGCTCGTGCGCAAGGTGCGCGGATTCGCCACGCAGGCCCGGGAGCGCGTCAAGGACGAGATGGGCGACGAGTTCAACGACGTCGACTGGAAGAAGCTCGACCCGCGCCAGTACGATCCCCGCCGCATCATTCGCGACGCCCTGCTCGAGGACGACCCGGTCCCCACCGTGAAGCCGCCCACCGCTGTCGCCGCTCCGGTCGTGCCGGGCGGCACCGGCTCCGCGCAGGACAGCTACTACACGACGATGCAGCGCTCCGTCTCGTCCGGCACGCTCTCGAGCGTCGCGCCGCCGCCGATCGACTCCGAGGCCACCTGAGCCCTGCTCCGCGAGGAGCGCCGGGCGGGCGTCCCGACCGACGCCGTCCGCACCAAGCCGCGCGGAGGCGTCAGCCGACGGCGAGCGGAAGCCGACGGCCGATCAGTCCCCGCGGCCGCGCGGCGAGCGTCGCCGCCAGGGCGTCGATCGCCCGGGCAGCAGGATCCTCCGGATCGCCGACGACGACGGGCACGCCCTCATCGCCCCCCGCCCGCAGCGCGACGGAGATCGGCAGCGACGCGAGCAGCGGCACCTCGTCGCCCGCCGCGGTGAGCCGACGCGCGACCTCGGCGCCGCCTCCGCTGCCGAAGAGCTCCAGCACCGAGCCGTCGGGCTGGGGGAGTCCGGACATGTTCTCGACCACTCCGACGATGCGCTGACCCGACTGGCGGGCGAGCGCGCCGCTGCGCTCGGCCACGTCGGCGGCCGCCGGCTGCGGCGTGGTGACGATGAGGACCTCCGCATGGGGGAGCAGCTGCCCGATGGAGATCGCCACATCCCCCGTGCCGGGAGGCAGGTCGAGCAGGAGCACGTCGAGGTCGCCGAAGTACACGTCGGTGAGGAACTGGGAGATCGTGCGGTGCAGCATGGGCCCGCGCCAGGAGACGGCCGCCCCCCGGGTGTCGCCCTCGAGGAACATCCCGATCGAGATGACCTTCACGCCGTGCGCCACCGGCGGCAGCATCAGCTCGCCGACGCGGGTGGGTCCCGCGACGCGCCCGTCGTGCATCAGGCCGAGCAGGCCGGGGATGGAGAAGCCGTGCACGTCGGCGTCCACGAGGCCGACCGCGAGACCCCGCTGAGCGAGGGCGACCGCGAGGTTGGCGGTGACGGTCGACTTGCCGACGCCGCCCTTGCCGCTGGTGACCGCGTACACGCGGGTGAGCGAGTCCGGGCCGAAGGGCATGCTCCGGCGGCCGCCCTGGAGGCGTTCGGTGAGGGCGGTGCGCTGCGCCGGCGTCATGACTCCGACCACGACGTCGACCGCCGTGACTCCGGGAGCCGAGGCCGCGGCCTCGCGTACGTCGCGCTCGATCGCGGAGGCGGCCGGGCAGCCGACGATGGTCAGCCGGATCGCGACGCGGACCGCTCCGTCGACGGCCGCCTCGACCGACTCGAGCATGTCGAGCTCGGTGATGGGCTTCCGGATCTCCGGATCGACGACCCGGGCCAGCGCCGTCCTGACGGCGGTCTCGATGGCGGCGACGTCAGGCATCGCGCCGCTCGGGCTCCTGCGCCCGATCCTTCTCGAGCTCCTCGAGCAGGCCGCGCAGCTCCGAGCGGATGAAGTCCTTGCTCGCCATGTCGCGGATCGCCAGGCGCAGGGCCACGACCTCGCGCGCGAGGTACTCGGTGTCCGCGAGGTTGCGCTCGGCCCGCTGCCGGTCCTGCTCGATCTGCACGCGGTCGCGGTCGTCCTGTCGGTTCTGCGCGAGCAGCAGGAGCGGCGCGGCGTAGGAGGCCTGCAGCGAGAGGATCAGCGTCAGCACCGTGAAGCCGAGGGCCTGAGAGTCGAAGCGAGCGTCCGCGGGCCCGTAGGTGTTGAACATCAGCCAGAAGACGCAGAAGATCGTCATCCCGACCAGGAACCACGGCGTGCCCATGCCGCGGGCGAACGACTCGGTCAGGCGGCCGAAGCGGTCGCTGCTCGGGCGGTTCCGCCGCGAGAGGACGCGGGTGCGCAAGCCCTTGGGAGCGTCCAGGCGCCGGTCCTGCTTGGTGTCCCTAGCCACGCGCGCCCCTCCGTCCCCGTCGTGTCCTGCCTGTCGCCGCGGGTGCCGGCGGCACGAGCGGGACGCCCTGCGTCGCCGTCGTCACCGGCTTCCTCGGTTCGTCGTCGTCGCCGTGGCTGCGCCAGTCGTCGGGGAGGAGGTAGTCGAGGACGTCGTCGATGGTCACGACGCCGACGAGGCGGTGGGACGCGTCGACGACGGGCACCGAGACGAGGTTGTAGCTGGCCAGGATCCGGGCGACCTCGGCCGCCGAGGTCTCGGGCGTGATCGGGTCCATGCTCTGGTCGAGCAGGGTGCCGAGGCGCTCGTGCGGCGGGTAGCGGAGCATCCGCTGGAAGTGCACCATGCCGAGGAAGCGGCCGGTCGGCGGCTCGTAGGGCGGCAGTGTGACGCAGACGGCGGCGCCGAGGGCCGGGGCGAGCTCGTGGCGGCGGATGAGGGCGAGACCCTCGGCGACGGTCGCCTCGGAGGAGACGATGATCGGCTCCGTGGTCATCAGACCGCCGGCGGACTCCGGGGCGTAGGTGAGGAGCATGCGGACGTCGTCGGCCTCCTCCGGCTCCATCAGCTCCAGGAGCGCCTCGCCGCGCTCCTCCGAGAGCTGGGCGATCAGGTCGGCCGCGTCGTCCGGCTGCATCTGGTCGAGGACGTCGGCTGCGCGGTCGTCGTCGAGCCGGCCGAGGATCTCGACCTGCTCGCTCTCGGGCATCTCCTCGAGCACGTCCGCGAGGCGGTCGTCCGAGAGCTCGCCGGCGACCTCGAGCATCCGCTGCTGCGGCAGATCGAGGAGCGTGCTGGCGAGGTCGGCGGGCTTGAGCTCGGAGAGGCTGGCGACGTACTGCTCGGCGGACTGCGCCTCGGTCGAGACGCTCTCGCGGACCTCGCGCCAGCCGGCGAAGGCGGTCGCGCCCTTGGCGAAGGGGGAGGGGCTGGTCTTGGGCCGGCGGACGAAGAGCTGCGCGAGCTCCCACTCGCCGGGAGCGGCCTCCTCGATCGCGACGTCCTCGACGACCGCGTCACCGGAGCCGTCCACGAAGGTCACCCGGCGGCCGAGGAGCTCGGCGATGACGCGGACCTCGCCGCCCCGCTGCTCGAAGCGGCGCACGTTGATGAGCCCGGTGGTGATGATCTGGCCGCTGCCGATGCTGGTGACCCGGCCGATCGACACGAAGACGCGACGGCGCCCGGGGATCTCGACCACCAGGCCGACCACCCGCGGGGCGTCGTTCTGCCGGTAGACCAGGAGCACGTCGCGGACCTTGCCGACGCGATCGCCGGCCGGGTCGAAGACACTGCATCCGGCCAAGCGCGCGACGAAGACTCTGGCGGAACTCACGGCTACAAACCTAGTCCCGTGCAGCCGGGCGGACGCCGAGCGTTCCCGGCTCGCCCTCGGCCGGTTCTCCGAATCCGTTCAGAGACCTTCAAGTGGCCTGTGCGATTCTGTCCGGGTGACTCAGCAGACGCCGTTCAGCGGCCGAGGGCCGGCCTTCCCCACGATCCCGCGCGGGGAGATCCTCGCCACGTTCGACACGTACCAGGAGGCGCAGGCCGCCGTCGACGTGCTCGCCCGCGCCGACTTCCCGGTGCGCCAGCTCGCCATCATCGGCAACGAGCTCAAGAGCGTCGAGCGGGTGACCGGCAAGCTGACCTGGGGCCGCGTCGCCCTCGCCGGAGCGGCCTCCGGCGCCTGGCTCGGCGTCTTCCTGGGCCTCCTGCTCATCATCTTCTCGCCGACGACGGAGCTCTCCTTCCTCATCGCGGCGGTCCTCCTCGGCGCCGGCTTCGGGATGCTCTTCGGGCTCGCCTCCTACGCCGTGAACCGCCGCCGTCGCGACTTCACCTCGACCATGCAGGTGATCGCGACCAGCTACTCCGTGCTCGTGGACCCCGAGGTGGTCAACCGCGCGCGCAACCTGCTCGACGTCGGCACCTCCCCGGCGGAGGCGCCGCAAACGACCTGGGCTCCGCCGCCCGCCGCGGTCGGCGACCCGCAGCCGCAGCCCGTCCGCCCCGAGGACGACCCGCGCTGACGATCCTCCACGAAGGCCCCCGGTCCGCCGGGGGCCTTCGTCGTTCCCGGGGCGGGGCGGCTCAGGCGGAGCCGACGGGCGGGAGGACGATGTCGACCGCGAGACCCCGGGGGGAGCGGTTGACCAGGGCGACCGTCCCGCCGGCCGAGAGCACGGTGGTGTGCACCAGGGCCAGTCCGAGACCGCTGCCGCCGGAGGCGAGGGTCCGGGAGTCGTCCGGGCGGGAGAAGCGGTCGAAGGCGACCGGGATGAAGGCGTCGGGCATCCCCGGTCCGTCGTCCGAGACGCTGAGCATCAGGCGCCCGTCCGACTGCGAGAGGGAGGCGACGATCATGCCGCCGCCGTTCATCGCCTGGATCGCGTTCCTCACGAGGTTGTCGATCACCCGGCCGAAGTCCTGGGACGCGACCGCGTAGAGCCGCGCCGGTTCGCGCTCGTCGATCTCGTAGTCGATCTCCACCCCCGACTCCGAGGCGAGCAGGCGGGTGCGGTCGACGGCGCCCACCAGCTCGTCGACGAGCTCGGCGAAGGGAGCGGTCGGGCGGACAGTGCGGCTCTCGATGCGCGAGATGTCGAGCAGGGCGGACGCGAGGCGCACCAGCCGGTCGACGCTCTTCTGCGCGTCGAGGATGACCCGGTCGACCGCGACCGGGTCGTCGACGCGGTGGTGGGCGATCTCGAGCTGCGCGGAGAGCGCGGCGAGGGGAGTGCGGAGCTCGTGGCTCGCATCCGACACCATCTGCTTCTCCCGGGCCAGCGACGCGGTCTGCTTGGTCAGGAACGCGTTCAGCGTCACCGCGAGCTCGTCGATCTCGTCGCGCGTGCCGACGACCGGGAGCTGGTCGCCCTGCCCGGGCTCGGCGGCGATCTGATCCGCGCGCGCCCGCATCCGCCGCACCGGGGCGAGGGCCGCGCCCGTCAGGATCCACGAGGCGAGCCCGAACGTGACGACGAGGAAGATCGCGGCGTAGACGAGCACGTGGGCGAAGTCGTCGAGGACGAGCTGCGACGCGGCCTGGTCGCGCGCGGACGCGACCTGCCAGACGCCGCGATCGCTCTCGATGGCCGTGAAGCGGACCAGGTAGCTGCCGTTCGCCGTCGTCACGTCGGCGTACCGGGGCGAGGTGTCGGCGGGCTCCTCCGCCAGAGCGCTGAGCACCTCGCCGCTCAGGCGCGAGGGCATGGTCGAGGTGCTGACGCTCCCGTCGGGAGCGAGGGCGAGGAACAGCTGGCCCGTCGACGAGCCCTGCGTGCGCGGGACGTTGCCCGCCGAGATGTCGCGGCGCACCTCGTCCTCGATCGACATCAGGATCGTCCGCTCGCTGCGGTCGACGATGCCGGTGACCACCTGGTAGAAGAGCAGCGCCGCGAGCGCGAAGAGGGCGGTCGCCACAGCGACCGTTCCCACGGTGATCCTCGCGCGGATCGAGAGCGCGCCGACCCTGCGGCGTGCCGTGCTCATCCGCGACACGGGCTACTCGACCGGGCGGAGGAAGTAGCCCTTGCCGCGGACGGTCACGATGCTGACGCCCGTGTCCTCGGTCGGGAGCTTCTTGCGCAGGTAGCTGACGTACTGGTCGACGATGTTGTTGTCGACGATCTCGCCGCCGCCCCAGATCTCGGAGAGGATCCGCTGGCGGGTCACGACGGAGCCGACGGGAGTGATGAGGAGCTTGAGGAGCTCGAGCTCCTTCGGGCTGACGTGGATGCGCGAGCCGTCGGCGGTGCGCCGGATGCTCGATCCGTCCACGGTGATGCGTCCGACGTCGATCGAGGTGGACATCAGCGACGGGCTGCGGCGCAGGAGGGCCCGGAGGCGCGCGTTGAGCTCGGTGAACGCGAACGGCTTGGTCAGGTAGTCGTCCGCTCCGGCGTCGAGCCCGAAGACGCGGTCCTCGATCGCGTCCCGCGCGGTCAGCAGCATGATCGGCGTGGGCCGGCCGAGCTCGCGGATCCGGCGGCAGATCTCGAAGCCCGACATCGCCGGGAGCATGACGTCCACGATGGCGGCCGAGAACTCGGCATTGCTGAACGCGACGAGCGCGTCGATGCCGTTCGTGGTCAGCACGGCCTCGTAGCCGGCGTCTTCGAGGCCGCCGACGAGGGCCTCACCCATGGCTGGATCGTCTTCGACGACAAGGATCTTCACGCGCTCACCCTACGGCCCGGCTCCCAGGAGGACGCACTGGGCGGGCCGTGTGTCGATCGGATGCGGGATCGACCCATCCGATCGGCGCTGGGCGACGAATGAGGAGCAACAGACCGCTCGGGGGCGTGGCGGGAGAGGCGCGATCAGTGGCGCAATTCTACTCTTCTCCCCCCGTCGGCCCGATGATACTGTTCGCGAAGTTCACCTCTACCGTCACCCGAAGGCGGCACAAACATGCTCAATATTCTTTCCATCTGGGCGCGTCTCGCGCTGTCGGTCCTCCTGTGGATCGTCCTTCTCCCCGTCATGCTCGTCCTGCTGCCATTCCGCACGGGCAGGAGCGCCTCGCTCCCCGCCCTGCGAACGGTGCCGGTTCCCGCATCGACGGTGGCGATCGACACCCGGAGCGCCAGCGGCGCCTACTAGGCCCACTTCCCGGTCGTTCCGGGCCCGACGCCCCGCTCCCATGAGCTCCGGCGTCGTCCGCCCACCGATCCCCGACACCCGAACAGCCGTGCCTCTCTCCGCCAGGAGGGGGCGCGGCTGTTCGTCGTTCCCCGGGTCGATCCCGACTGACCGACAGGTGTCGATTTCGGCTACTCTCGATCGCGAGCCGCGTCAAGCCCTTCGCAGAATCTCAGGGACTGGCAATACAGTGCTCGCACATGGTTCACCGATCGGAAGGAACACGGATGCTTCGCGCCACGCTCGACACCGCTGGGATCCAGCTCGATTCGACCACGGGAGCCCCCGTGCGCCCCGACACCCCGGTCTCGGTGGTCGCGTCGGCGCCTCAGAGCCTGATCTCGCGGATGCTCGGACGCCGCCGCTGCGAAGCCTGCGGAGCGGCCTCGGCCCGTCGCCGCGACGGCTTCTGCTCGGCCGACTGCGCCGGCACCTTCCACCTCTACGAGTGAGCCCGACCGGCCGAGTGCCGGTGGTGAACGTTCCGAAGGCCCGTGATCGACGATCGCGGGCCTTCGTGCTGTCCGGGGAGGGTCGGAGCGCCGGGTGAGGAGCGCCACGGTCGGACTCGGTCGCCCACCGGGTGACGCCGCTCGGTCCGTGGTGGAGGGGTGCGCCTCGAGGGGCGTCGAGCACCGGAGCTGAGCGCCCATGTGCGAGGGAGGAGAGCGGAGGACCGCCGATGTGCCCCCAGTAGGATTCGAACCTACGCCCCTGCCTCCGGAGGGCAGTGCTCTATCCCCTGAGCTATGGGGGCCAGGAGTGCCTGACCACATTAGCACCCGGGCGGGGCAGGCCCCGACGCCGGGAGCGGTCCTCGCGCATGCCACGATGGAGCCATGCTGCGCACTGTCTCCGCCTCGCTGGATCTGCGTCTGAACGGCCCGACCGACCTGATCTTCCTGGTGGCGGCGACGCCCACGGGCGACTCGTTCGAGGACTCCTTCACCGTCCGGCTCGACGGGCAGGACGTGCCGGTGCGGGAGTTCCCGGCGCGGCACGGCGCCCGCGTGCACCGCGTCGCGGGGAACGAGGGCGACCTGCGGGTCGAGTACCGGGCGCGGGTCGCCGGCCACGGCGCTCCGGACGAGCCGAGCGAGCTCGAGCTCGTCGAGTACCTGCGGCCGAGCCGGTACGCCGAGGCGGACGTGCTCGGAGGGATCGCCCGGCGCGAGTTCGGGCGGGCCCGGGGCTTCGAGGCGCTGACGGCCGTCGAGGAATGGGTGCACGGCCACCTGTCGTACGTCTACGGCTCGACGGTCGGCACCGGGGGAGCGGCGCAGGTCATCGAGAGCGGCCAGGGCGTGTGCCGGGACTTCGCGCACACGGTCGCCGGGCTCCTCCGTGCTCTCGACATCCCCGCTCGGGTGACAGCGGTCTACGCGCCGGGCCTCGAGCCGCGGGACTTCCACGCTGTCACGGAGGCCTGGGTCGGCGGCGCCTGGCACGTCGTGGACGCGACCCGGCTGGCTCCGCGCGGGTCGATGCTGCGCATCTCGTCCGGCCGGGACACGGCCGACACCGCGTTCCTCAGCAGCTACCTGACGGACCTGCGCCTGACCGGGATGAGCGTGGAGGCCGACTGCGACGCGGCGCTCGTCGACGACCACGTCTCGCCGGTGCGCCTGGGCTGACGCCGGGGCTCAGCCGGCGAGGACGCCGATCGCCGACCGCACGAGCGGCTCGGGGTCGCCCGGCTCGACGAAGGAGGCGCTGGACGCCTCGATCCAGTACTCGCCGACGAAGGCGTCCGCGACGCCCCGCCCCTCGGCCACCTGGTAGTAGCCCTCGATCTCCGGCGGCTTGCCGTAGGTGGGGACGGCCTTGCTGGTGGTGAAGAACTCGTTCTTGAGCGCCTCGATCACCGCGGGGTCGAGGTGGGCCACGGCCAGCTGCAGCTCGGCGCCCGAATCGTCGGACCATCCGCAGACCAGGCCGTCGTACTGGGCGATCTCCTCGGAGACGGCGGTGGTCCCGATGCCGTCGTCCGGGGAGAATCCGCCCCACAGGCCCGCGAGCGCCGAGGCCGGGACCAGCTGCTCGCAGGCGAGGGGGATCGGCGTGCCGCTGACGGCGCCGCTCGCGCTCGGCTCCGGGTCGGCCGCTGGGGAGCAGCCGGAGAGGGCCGCCGCGGCGAGGGCGACGAGGAGGAGGGCGGCGGGACGGCGCATGCGTCGCACCCTAGCAACGCCGCCCTGCCGAGCGGCCCCGCGGTGCAGGAGGGACGGGGGGCGCGGGCGCGGCGGCCGGTAGAATCGCTCCCCGTGACTCCCGAACAGCTCGCCGCCTCCCTGCACGCCCTCGTCCTCGACGCCGTGCAGCGACGGGGGAGTGTTGCGGGCGTCGAGCTCTCGGACGTCGTGCTGGAGCGCCCGAAGAACCGCGACCACGGCGACTGGGCCTCGAACATCGCGATGAAGCTCGCGAAGCGGGTCGGCGCGAACCCGCGCGAGCTCGCCGCCGAGCTGGCCGAGGGGCTGGGCGCGGTCGAGGGCGTCGCCACGGTCGAGGTCGCCGGTCCCGGCTTCCTCAACGTCCGGCTCGAGGCCGCGGCCGCGGGCGCCCTTGCCGGCGCGATCGTCGAGGCGGGCGAGGCCTACGGCACCGGGTCCGCCTACGCCGGCGTCCGGATGAACCTCGAGTTCGTCTCCGCCAACCCCACCGGCCCCATCCACATCGGCGGGACGCGCTGGGCGGCGGTCGGCGACAGCCTGGCACGGATGCTCCTCTCGCAGGGCGCCGAGGTGACCCGCGAGTACTACTTCAACGACCACGGCGCGCAGATCGACCGCTTCACGCGGAGCCTCCTCGCCGCCCACCGCGGCGAGCCGACCCCGGAGGACGGCTACGGCGGCGCCTACATCGGCGACATCGCCGAGCGCGTCGCCGCCGCCTACCCGGGCGACCTCGCCGTCCTGCCCGAGGAGGAGCTCGCCGAGACCTTCCGCTCCATCGGCGTCGAGCTGATGTTCGGCGAGATCAAGCAGAGCCTGCACGAGTTCGGCGTCGACTTCGACGTGTACTTCCACGAGAACTCCCTGCACGAGTCGCGTGCCGTCGACCGCGCGATCGAGCGCCTCCGCGAGCTCGGGCACATCTTCGAGGCGGACGGCGCCACCTGGCTGCGGACCACCTCGTTCGGCGACGACCGCGACCGCGTCATCATCAAGAGCGACGGGGAGGCGGCCTACATCGCGGGCGACCTCGCCTACTACCTCGACAAGCGCGAGCGCGGCTTCGATCGGGCGATCATCATGCTCGGCGCCGACCACCACGGCTACATCGGCCGGATGATGGCGATGTGCGCGGCGTTCGGCGACACCCCGGGCGTGAACCTCGAGATCCTGATCGGCCAGCTGGTCAACCTGCTCCGCGACGGCGAGGCGGTCCGGATGTCCAAGCGGGCGGGGACCGTCGTCACGATGGAGGACCTCACGGAGGCCGTCGGCGTGGACGCCGCGCGCTACTCGCTGGTGCGCTCCTCGGCCGACTCGACCCTCGACATCGACCTCGACCTGCTGACCAAGCGGAGCAACGACAACCCCGTCTACTACGTGCAGTACGCCCACGCGCGCACCCGCCAGGTCGCGGCGAAGGCCGCGGCGTCGGGCGTCCCCGTCGAGCCGTTCGCGCCCGAGACGCTGGTGCATCCGACCGAGTCGGCGCTGCTCGGCGGCCTGCAGGAGTTCCCGCGCATCGTGGCGCACGCCGCGGAGCTGCGCGAGCCGCACCGCGTCGCGCGGTACCTCGAGGAGGTCGCCGGCCTCTACCACCGCTGGTACGACAACTGCCGGGTCGTGCCGCAGGGCGAGGACCCGGTCGAGGCCGTGCACTCGACCCGGCTGCGCCTGAACGAGGCGACCGGGCAGGTGCTCCGCAACGGGCTCTCCCTGCTGGGCGTCACGGCCCCGGACCGGATGTGAGCGCGTCGGGGGCGGCGCCGCGGCGCCGACGCGGGGGACGCGCGGCCGTGGTGGTCGTCGTAGTGCTGGTGCTGCTCGTGGTCGCGGCGGTGGTGGGCGACTCGCTCGCCCGCCGCGCCGTCGCGGACCGCGCCGCCGCGAGCCTCCGCGAGGCGCTCGCACTGCCCGCGGACCGGGCGGTGGACGTCGACGTCGCCGGCTGGGCCGTTCTCCCGCAGCTCGTCTCGGGGCGGCTGGACCGGCTCGACCTGCGCAGCTCGGACGTGACGTTCGGCGAGCTCGACGGCGACGTCGCCGCGACCCTGATCGGGGTGCCGGTGAGCGGCGTCGGAGCGGTCGAGTCCGGCAGCACGACGGTCGCGATCGACGCGGCCTCGGTCTCGCGGCTCGTCACCGAGCGCAGCACCGTACCTGTCGACGAGGTGACGCTGGACGCTCCGCTCGTGCGCGTGACCGCCTCCGTCGAGGTGCTGGGCCTCCGGCTCGGCGCGGGCGTGGGGATGGAGCTCGCCGCCGTGGACGGCGCCATCCGGCTGACCCCGGCCGAGGTCTCCGCCGCCGGTGCGACCTTCTCGGCGACCGACTTCCGCGACCGCTTCGGCGCCGTCTCCGGCGACCTGCTCGCTCCGTCGTCCGTGTGCATCGCGGACTCGGTGCCGCGCGGACTGACGCTGACCGGGGTCGAGGTCGCCGACGAGTCGCTGAACGCGAGCTTCGCGCTCTCTCCGACGTTCCTCAGCGACCCCGCGGAGCAGGAACCGGGCACCTGCGCCTGAGCCCGCGCGGCGCCGCCGCCCCGGACCGCTAGGATCGGAGCCCTGTGCCGGCGTCTTCCGCGGGCCGAACACTGACATCGCTGGCTTCAGGGGTCAATCCGGACCCGCTCGCCCCGCAGTGACGCTCCCACTCTCTCCTGTGAGGTCTCACCCGTGGACACCGTCGACGCCCGCGCCCGCGCCCCCCGGCATCCGCTCGCGCCTGATTGGCTGCTCACGCCCGCCGACCCGAACGCCCTGGCCGACGGCGTGTGGCCGGACAGCGCCGAGCGCGGCGAGGACGGCGGGATCCGGATCGCCGGAGTGCCCGTCGCCGAGCTGGTGCGCGAGCACGGCACTCCTCTCTACGTGGTGGACGAGGCCGACGCCCGCCGCCGGGCCGTCGAGATGCGCGAGGTCTTCGCCCGCGAGCTCGGCCGGATCGGCACCGGCGTCACGGTCTACTACGCGGGCAAGGCGTTCCTCTCGACCGAGGTCGCCCGCTGGATGCGCGACGAGGGCCTGAACCTCGACCTCTCCAGCGGCGGCGAGATGGCGGTGGCCCTCGCAGCCGGGATCGAGCCCGAGCGCTTCGGCCTCCACGGCAACAACAAGTCGCTCCGCGAGATCGACCGGGCCGTCGAGGTGGGCGCGGGCACGATCGTGCTCGACAGCCTCGTCGAGATCGAGCGCGTCGCAGCCGCGGCCGAGCGGCACGGCCGCGTGCAGGCGGTGCGCCTCCGGGTCAACAGCGGAGTGCACGCGCACACCCACGAGTTCCTCGCCACGGCGCACGAGGACCAGAAGTTCGGCCTCGCACTCGCCGACTGCCCGGCCGCGGTCGCCCGCATCCGCTCCTTCTCCTCCCTGCGGTTCCTCGGGCTGCACTGCCACATCGGATCCCAGATCTTCGGCTCCGCCGGGTTCGCGGAGTCGGCGTCGCGCCTGCTCGACGTCCACGCGGCTCTGCTCGCGGACGGCCCCGTGCCGGAGCTCAACCTCGGCGGCGGCTTCGGCATCGCCTACACCAGCGCCGACGACCCGACGCCGATCGCCGAGATCGCGGCCGCCGTCGCCGACGCGGTGGCCGAGCAGTGCGCCGCCCGCGGTGTCCCGGTGCCGCACATCGCGATCGAGCCCGGCCGCTCGCTGATCGGGCCCGCCGGCGTCACCCTCTACGAGGTGGGCACCGTGAAGGACGTGACAGTCGGCTCCGAGGGCTCGACCGCGGTCCGCCGCTACGTCAGCGTCGACGGCGGCATGAGCGACAACGCCCGTCCGGCGCTCTACGGCGCCGACTACACGGCGCGGATCGCCGACCGCTCCTCCTCGGCCGAGCCCGCCCTCGTGCGGGTGGCCGGGAAGCACTGCGAGTCGGGCGACATCGTCGTCCACGACGACTTCCTGCCCGCGGACGTGCGGCCGGGCGACCTGCTCGCCGTCGCCGCGACCGGCGCCTACTGCTGGTCGCTCGCCAGCAACTACAACTACCTCGGGCGCCCCCCGGTGGTCGCCGTCCGCGACGGGCGCTCGCGCGTCCTCGTGCGCGGCGAGACCGAGGAGGACCTCCTCCGCCGCGACGCCGGCATCGAACGAAAGGCCACCTCCCGATGATCGAGTACCGCAGCCTCCGCGTCGCCCTGCTGGGCGCCGGGTCCGTCGGTGCCCAGGTGGCGCGCCTCCTGCTCGACCACGGCGACGAGCTCGCCCAGCGCGTCGGGGCGCCGCTGGAGCTCGTGGGCGTGGCCGTCAGGGACGTGGACGCGCCCCGCACCGCCGACATCCCGAAGCACCTGCTCACCACCGACGCCGAGTCGCTGATCCTGGGCGCCGACATCGTGGTCGAGCTGATCGGCGGGCTCGAGCCCGCCCGCAGCCACATCCTCACGGCGATCTCGTCGGGCGCGGACGTGATCACAGCCAACAAGGCCCTGCTCGCCGCCCACGGCAACGAGCTCTTCGAGGCCGCCGATCAGGTGGGCGCCCAGCTCAACTACGAGGCGGCCGTCGCCGGCGCGATCCCGATCATCCGGCCGCTGCGCGACAGCCTCGCCGGCGACCGGGTCCACCGCATCCTCGGCATCGTGAACGGCACGACCAACTACATCCTCGACCGGATGGACACCGAGCACGCGAGCCTCGAGGACGCGCTCGCCCGCGCGACCGAGCTCGGCTACGCCGAGTCCGATCCGACCGCCGACATCGAGGGCTACGACGCGGCGCAGAAGGCGGCGATCCTCGCCCGCCTCGCGTTCCACACCGACGTCCCGGTCACCCTGGTGCACCGCGAGGGCATCACCGGCATCACGAAGGCGCAGGTCGACCAGGCCCGCGACTCCGGCTACGTGATCAAGCTGCTCGCGATCTGCGAGCGGCTGACCGACGCCAAGACCGGCGTGGAGGGCGTGTCCGCGCGGGTCTACCCCGCGCTCGTGCACCGCTCCCACCCGCTCGCGGCCGTGCACGGGGCCAACAACGCGGTCTTCGTCGAGGCGGAGGCGGCCGGCGACCTGATGTTCTACGGCGCCGGCGCCGGCGGGATCGAGACGGCCTCCGCCGTCCTCGGCGACGTCGTCTCGGCCGCCCGCCGCCACGTCGTCGGCGGCCCCGGCCTGGTGACCAGCGCGAGCTCCGGGCTCGCGGTCCTCCCGATCGGCCACGTCACCACCCGCTACCAGGTCACCCTCGAGGTGCTCGATCGCCCCGGCGTGCTCGCGCAGATCGCGGGCGTCTTCGCCGATCACGGCGTCTCGGTCGAGACCCTGGTGCAGACCCCGCCCGGCGCCGACCCGCTGGAGGAGCAGGGCGGTGCGGAGCGGCGCGAGCCGACCGCTACCCTGGTCATCGGCACGCACGCCGCGGCGGAATCCGATCTGGCGGCCACCGTCACCGCCCTCCATTCGCATGGTTTCGTCGGCGCCGTGACGTCCGTTCTACGAGTTGAAGGAGCCTGAGATGGCCAAGCAGTGGCGCGGAGTCCTGCACGAGTACGCGGACCGCCTCGATGTCACCGAGGCGACCCCGGTCATCACTCTCGGCGAGGGCGGCACGCCGCTCATCCCCGCGGCGGCGCTCTCGGCGCGCACGGGCGCGAAGGTGTGGGTCAAGTACGAGGGCATGAACCCGACCGGCTCCTTCAAGGACCGCGGCATGACCATGGCGATCTCGAAGGCCGTCGAGCACGGCGCGAAGGCCGTCATCTGCGCTTCGACCGGCAACACCTCCGCGTCGGCCGCCGCCTACGCGACGCACGCCGGCATCACCGCGGCCGTCCTGGTGCCGGAGGGCAAGATCGCCCTGGGCAAGCTCAGCCAGGCGATCGCGCACAACGCGCAGCTGCTGCAGGTGCAGGGCAACTTCGACGACTGCCTCGACATCGCCCGCGACCTCGCGAAGAACTACCCGGTCCACCTGGTCAACTCGGTGAACCCGGACCGCATCGCCGGCCAGAAGACCGCGGCCTTCGAGGTCGTCGAGGTGCTGGGCGATGCTCCGGACTTCCACATCGTCCCGGTCGGCAACGCGGGCAACTACACCGCCTACTTCCGCGGCTACTCGGAGGAGCTGGAGCGCGGCGAGTCGACCCGCCTCCCGCGCATGTTCGGCTTCCAGGCCGAGGGCTCCGCTCCGATCGTGCACGGCGCCCCGGTCCGCCACCCCGAGACGATCGCCAGCGCGATCCGGATCGGCAACCCGGCCTCGTGGGAGCTCGCCCTGAACGCGCGCACCGTCAGCGACGGCTACTTCGGCGCGATCAGCGACGAGAAGATCCTCGAGGCGTACCGCATCCTCGCGGGCGAGGTCGGCGTCTTCGTCGAGCCGGCGTCGGCGATCAGCGTCGCGGGGCTCCTCGAGCGCGCCGAGGCCGGAGCGATCCCGAAGGACGCCACCGTCGTCCTGACGGTCACCGGCCACGGGCTCAAGGACCCGCAGTGGGCGCTCCGCACGGCCGACGGCGCGGACATCACGCCGACCGTCGTCCCCGTCGACACCGCCGCGATCGCCGACGTGCTGGGGCTGGCCGGCGCATGACCTCGGCGGTTCCCGTCGGCCGCACCGTCCACGTCAAGGTCCCCGCCACCTCGGCGAACCTGGGCCCCGGCTTCGACACGCTCGGCCTGGCGCTCTCGTTCTACGACGAGCTCGACGTGACGGCCGTCGCGGCCACGGGTGCGCGGGTCACCGTGCACGGGGTCGGCGAGGGAGAGGTGGCGACCGACGAGACGAACCTCGTCGTGCAGGCCATCGCGTACACGTTCGCCGACCAGCGGCAGGAGATGCCCGGCATCGAGGTGATCGCGCGCAACATCATCCCGCACGGCCGCGGGATGGGCTCGTCCGGCGCCGCGATCGTCTCCGGCATCATGGCCGCGAAGGGCCTGCTCGAGGGCGTCGTCGAGCTCGACTCGGACGACCTCCTCCGCATCGCCACCGAGATGGAGGGGCACCCCGACAACGTGGCGCCCGCGCTGTTCGGCGGCCTCACCATCGCCTGGGTCGAGCCGCACGCCTCCGGCGCCGACGACTCGCCGCTGCGCCCGCGCTCCAAGAAGCTCATGGTCCACCGCGGCGTGTCCCCGGTCGTCTTCGTGCCCGAGCACACCATGTCGACGCGGCTGGCCCGCTCGCTGCAGCCGCAGAGCGTGCCGCACGAGGACGCGGTCTTCAACGTCTCGCGCTCCTCGCTCCTGATCGCCGCCCTCATCCAGAGCCCGGAACTGCTGTTCGCGGCGACCGAGGACAAGCTGCACCAGAACTACCGCGCGGCTGCCATGCCCGAGACCTCAGCGCTGATCGCGCTGCTGCGCTCGCACGGCTACGCGGCGGTCGTCTCGGGTGCGGGACCGAGCGTCCTGGTGCTCTGCAGCGACCCCGCGCAGCGCCTCGCCGCCGCGGATCTGGTGGAGCGGGAGGCCCCCACGCCGTGGCGCGCGCACATGCTGGCCGTCGACTTCAAGGGTGCTACAGTGGGGACCGCATCCCGAGGAACCGCGTAACGAGCGGAATCTGTCCGACGGATCGTCCCGACAACCACGGCCATCACATCGTGTGAAGGGCGCCCCTGCTCCTCTTGCAGACCGGCGCCTGGTCTCCGGGCCCTCTCCTCGCTCTCTGCGGCAGTCGGTCCCGGCGGCCGAGAGCATCGCGTGGATCAGAACACGCGATGGCACCGCACGGTCGATGAGCTCTCCCGGTGAGCACTCGTTCCCGGGGGGAAGGAACCCTCTCCAGTGACAGACGTCAACACCCACGGCTCGGCCGTGGACCTCACCGCCGACCTCTCCGGTCTGCGCGTCGCCGAGCTCCAGGCTCTCGCGACGCGGCTCGGCCTCGGCGGCGCCTCCAAGCTCCGCAAGGGCGAGCTGGTCCAGGCCATCTCGGACCTGCGCGCCGCCTCCGCCGAGGACGCGCCCGCCGCGATCGCCGACGCGGTCGGTCCGGACGACGCAGCGGTCGCCCCGGACGTCGACGCCACCGGCGTCGAGGCCGAGCCGGCCGATGTGGCCGAGCAGTCCGCTCCGCAGCCCGAGGCGCCGGCGGAGCTGCCGACGCCCGTCGAGAGCACCGAGGCCGACACGGCCGACGTCCTCGAGCAGGCCGCGCCCACCGTCGACGAGCCCTCCGCGACGGCCGCCGAGTCGGCCCCCGTCGAGCTCGAGCTCCCCGCGGCGGCCGAGCCGGTCGCCGAGCCCGCCGAGCGCGCGCCCCGCCGACGCAGCTCGCGCCGCGCCTCCAGCGGCACCGTCGCCGCCGGCGAGCACCTCAACATCCCCGGCGGGACCGGCGTCGAGTCGCTGATCCCCGACCTCCCCGTCATCGAGCAGGACCGCGACGCCGACCAGGCCGCGAAGCCCGTCATCGACATCGAGCTGCCCAACGGGCCGGAGTCGGACGACTCCTCCCGCGAGGGCGGCCAGCGCGAGCGCCGCGGACGCCGCCGCAGCCGCGGGGGCGCCTCCGAGCAGAGCGAGCAGGCCGAGCAGGCGCCCGCCGAGAACGACGCCGACTCCTCCGACTCCGGCGACCAGCAGGAGCAGCAGGGCGGCGACCAGCAGCAGAACGGCGACCAGCAGGGCACCGGCCGCGGTCGCAACCGCCGCAACCGGAACCGCAACCGCGGGGACGACCGCCAGAACGATGCTCAGCAGAGCCCCGCCGCGCAGTCCCAGCCGCAGAACGGTCAGGGCGCGCGCGCCGCGCAGTCCGAGGGCCAGCAGGCTCCTCAGCAGAACGGCTCCGGACAGCCCCAGAACGGCCAGCAGGCCGAGGGCGAGGACGGCCGCCGCAGCCGCTACCGCGACCGCAAGCGCCGCGGCGGAGCGATCGGCGACGACTTCGAGCCCGAGATCGGCGAGGACGACGTCCTCATCCCGGTCGCCGGCATCCTCGACGTCCTCGACAACTACGCCTTCGTGCGCACCACCGGGTACCTGCCCGGCGTCAGCGACGTCTACGTCTCCCTCGGCCAGGTCAAGAAGTACAACCTGCGCAAGGGCGACGCGGTCGTCGGCGCCATCCGCCAGCCCCGCGAGGGCGAGGGCGGCGGCCGCCAGAAGTACAACGCGATCGTCCGCGTCGACTCGATCAACGGCCAAACCGTCGAGGAGGCCGCTGCGCGCGTCGAGTTCCAGAAGCTCACGCCGCTCTACCCGACCGAGCGCCTGCGCCTCGAGA
This sequence comes from Rathayibacter sp. AY1A3, assembly GCF_002930975.1. Lineage (NCBI taxonomy): Bacteria > Bacillati > Actinomycetota > Actinomycetes > Micrococcales > Microbacteriaceae > Rathayibacter > Rathayibacter sp. AY1A3. The sequence goes on from NZ_PSTO01000002.1 coordinate 66,625, forward strand.
CGGAGCCCGGCAAGCTGACCCAGCGGATCATCGACCTGGTCGCCCCGATCGGCAAGGGACAGCGCGGCCTGATCGTCGCGCCGCCCAAGGCCGGCAAGACCATCGTCCTGCAGCAGATCGCCAACGCGATCGTGCAGAACAACCCCGAGGTCCACCTGATGGTCGTCCTGGTCGACGAGCGTCCCGAGGAGGTCACCGACATGCAGCGCACCGTGCGCGGCGAGGTCGTCGCCTCCACCTTCGACCGCCCGGCCGAGGACCACACGACCGTCGCCGAGCTCGCGATCGAGCGCGCCAAGCGCCTGGTCGAGCTGGGCCACGACGTGGTCGTGCTGCTCGACTCCATCACCCGTCTCGGCCGCGCCTACAACGTGACCGCTCCTCCCTCGGGCCGCGTGCTCTCGGGCGGCGTGGACGCCTCGGCGCTGTACCCGCCGAAGAAGTTCTTCGGCGCGGCGCGCAACATCGAGAACGGCGGCTCGCTCACCATCCTCGCGACGGCGCTCATCGAGACCGGCTCGAAGATGGACGAGGTGATCTTCGAGGAGTTCAAGGGCACCGGCAACATGGAGCTCCGCCTCTCCCGTCACCTCGCCGACAAGCGGATCTTCCCCGCCGTCGACGTGAACGCCTCCGGCACGCGCCGCGAGGAGATGCTGCTCAGCGCCGACGAGGTCAAGATCACCTGGAAGCTGCGCCGCGCCCTCGCCGGGCTCGACCAGCAGCAGGCTCTGGAGATCATCCTGTCGCGCCTCAAGGAGACCTCGTCCAACGTCGAGTTCCTCATGCAGGTCTCGAAGTCGGCCGTCGGCCCGGCCACCGCCGGCCACGGCAACGGCCACCACTAGCGCCCCGACGTCCGCGGTCGCCCCTGTCACCGGGGGCGGCCGCGGGCGTTTTCGCGTCCCCGGGCGATGAGCCCGACCCCGACCACCTCCGGAAGCCAGGACCCCATGTTCGAATCCGTCAGCGTCCTCCTCGCCGAGCACGAGGACCTGCAGACGCAGCTCTCCGACCCGGCCCTTCACGCCGATGCCGCCCGCGCCAAGAAGGTCAACCGGCGCTACGCGGAGCTGAGCCAGATCAAGTCGGCCCACTCCGCCTGGATCCAGGCCGGCGAGGACCTCGAGGCCGCGCGCGAGCTCGCCCGCGAGGACGAGGCCTTCGCGGAGGAGGTCCCCGAGCTGGAGGAGTCGCTGCGGGTGGCGCAGGAGAAGCTGCGGCGCCTGCTCATCCCGCGCGACCCCGACGACGGCCGCGACGTCATCATGGAGATCAAGGGCGGCGAGGGCGGAGCCGAGAGCGCGCTGTTCGCAGCCGACCTCCTCCGGATGTACCTCCACTACGCCGAGGCGAAGGGCTGGAAGACGGAGATCCTGGACCGCGACGAGTCCGACCTCGGCGGCTACAAGAACGTGCAGGTCGCGATCAAGAGCAACGCCACCGATCCCTCGCAGGGCGTGTGGGCGCACCTCAAGTACGAGGGCGGCGTGCACCGGGTGCAGCGCGTCCCCGTGACCGAGTCGCAGGGGCGGATCCACACCTCCACCACGGGCGTGCTCGTGTTCCCCGAGGTGGACGCGCCCGAGGAGGTCGCGATCAACCAGAACGACCTGAAGATCGACGTCTACCGCTCCTCCGGTCCCGGCGGGCAGTCCGTCAACACGACCGACTCCGCCGTGCGGATCACCCACCTCCCGACCGGCATCGTCGTGTCGATGCAGAACGAGAAGAGCCAGCTGCAGAACCGTGAGGCGGGCATGCGCGTGCTGCGCGCCCGCATCCTGGCCCGCCAGCAGGAGGAGATCGCCGCGGCGGCTTCGGACGCGCGCAAGACGCAGATCCGCACGATGGACCGCTCCGAGCGCATCCGGACCTACAACTTCCCCGAGAACCGCATCGCCGACCACCGCACCGGCTACAAGGCGTACAACCTCGACGGAGTGATGAACGGCGCGCTCGACCCGGTGGTGGAGAGCGCCATCCAGGCCGACGAGGAGGCCCGCCTGGCCGACATCGGCTCCGAGGAGGCGTGACCCTCGTGACCACCGGTGTCGACGCGCGCACCCTCCTCGCGGACGCGGTCGCCCGCCTCGCCGCCGCCCGCGTCCCCACGCCGGACGTCGACGCGGAGCTGCTTCTCGGGCACCTCCTCGGGCTCGGCCGCGGCCGGCTGCAGGCGCGCCTCATCACGGGGTTGAGCGTCGACGAGGAGCACGCCGCGGCGTTCGCGAGCGCGATCGAGCGCCGGTCGGCTCGCGAGCCGCTGCAGCACATCACCGGGATCGCGCCGTTCCGCTCGCTCGAGCTCGCGGTCGGACCCGGCGTGTTCGTCCCGCGACCCGAGACCGAGGGCGTCGCTCAGATCGCGATCGACGCGCTCCGTGCGGTCGTCGACCCGGAGCCGATCGCCGTCGACCTCGGCACGGGCAGCGGAGCCCTGGCGCTCGCGCTCGCGCACGAGGTGCCGCACGCGCGCGTGATCGGCGTGGAGAACGCTCCCGAGGCGTTCATCTGGGCCCGCGGCAACCGCGAGCGGCTCGGGCTCGAGAACGCCCGCATCGTCTTCGACGACCTCGCCCGCGCGCTTCCCGAGCTGGACGGCACCGTCTCGGTCGTCGTCTCGAACCCGCCCTACATCCCGGTCGCCGCCGTCCCGCGCGACCCGGAGGTGCGCCTGTTCGACCCGCCCTCGGCGCTCTACGGCGGCGAGGACGGCTTGGACGTCGTCCGCTCGCTCTCGGCGACCGCCCTCCGCCTGCTCCGCTCCGGCGGAGTGCTGGTGATGGAGCACGGCGAGCTGCAGGGCGCCGAGATCCGCGCCCTGCTCACCGCCGACGGCTGGCGCGGAGCGACCACGCAGCGCGACCTCACCGGCCGCGACCGCGCGACGGTGGCGGTGCGCTGAGGCGTCGCGGAGCTCTGCTAGCCTCAGCGGCGATCCGGTGGCCGCACCGGGCAGACAGGCTCGGGAGGCTCGCATCGTCCCTCCACGCGATCGGCCGCGCCGTCGGCTCCGCCGTCCGCTGCTGATCGTCCTGGCGGTCGTGGTGGTCGCGGCCCTCGTCGTGGTCGCCGTGCGGCTCCTCGAGCGGAGCGACGGAACTGCTCCCGTGGCCTGCGCGCCGTCGTCCGCCTCCGCGTCGCCCGCGCCTGCCATCGGCTCGGTCGACGACTACCTGGGCGGCCGGTCCTACCTCCGCGGCGTGAACGTGTTCGACCTGCAGTCGCGCGTCGACGTCGGAGTCGACTGCACCGCCGGGAATCCGGCCGAGAGCTACGAGTTCCTGGCGGACCGCGGACTCACCCTGGTCCGGCTCGCGGTGCCCTGGTCGCTCCTGCAGCCGCAGGCCGACGGGGAGAGCACCGACGACGCTCTGGCGAAGGGGCTCGATCCGGCGGCGGTCGCGCTGCTCCGGACCGAGATCGCCGCCATCGGCGCCGCCGGCATGCGGGTCGTGCTCGACCTGCACAACAACGGCACCTATCCGGCGAGCCAGGGCGATCTGCCCGAGGGGACCGTCTGGTTCGGATCCGGGCTCTCGGTATCCCAGGCGCAGAGGGTCTGGACCCTGCTCGCGGCGGAGTTCCAGGACGACGGACGCATCGCCGCCTACGACCTCTTCAACGAGGTGAAGCGGTCGCTGGTCCCCGTCGAGACCTACAAGGCCTACACGCAGGCCGTGGTGTCGGCCGTCCGGGGGACGGGCGATCGGCACACGATCTGGGTCGAGGGGATGCGGGAGGCGACGACGGGCACGGTCGCCGCGATCGCACCCGACGGGCCGTGGATCCAGGACCCGCTGGACCGGATCGTGTACTCGCAGCACTTCTACCCCGGCGGCACGGGCACGACCCTGCGCTCGGACAAGCAGGGCGGCACCGACGAGCAGGTCTTCGTGGCGGCGGTGACGACCTTCGGGCAGTGGTGCCGGCGGTACGGGGTGCACTGCTCGGTCGGGGAGGTCGGCTGGCCCAGCGATCAGAGCCTCTCTCTCACCGCGGGCGGCGCGGGCTCCTGGACGGACGTCGGCGAAGCCTTCTACACGGCCGCCGACAGCTACGGCCTCGACGTGACCTACTTCGGCTCCACGAGGAAGTCGGACTGCGGCTGGCTGATGGCCTACTGCGGCGACGATCACGAGATCGACGACGCGCGCTCCCAGAGCTCCGTGATCGAGGCGCACCTCACGCGCTGAGCGCAGTTGTCCCCCTCGTGGGAGGGGGTCTCCTCGAATAAGCCTCACTCGCGCCACCCGCCGACGACCCCTTCCGACAATGGGGGGCGCGGGGCTCTCCCCGCGCCCACGACCGCACGTCCGGGAGGCCCCCCTTGATCGGCGACCGAACCACTCACGAGAACCCGGGGCGTCCCGCCTCCCTCCTGCGTCGCGGTGTCCTCGCCGCCGGTGCGATCGGGGCGGTCGGCGCCTGGAGCGCCGCCGCGGCTCCCGCCGCCGAGGCCGCGGTCACGATCTCGCAGGGCGAGCTCGACCGGATCGCCGTGGTCGCCTCCGCCGCCCGCTTCTCGGGCATCGACGCGACTGGCGCGACGGACTCGAGCGCCGGCCTGCAGAAGGCGATGAACGCCGTCCCCGAGGGCGGTCTGCTGGTGATCCCGACCGGCACCTACCTCGTCGGGACCTCGCTCTACCCCCGGCTCGCCAAGTCCCTGCGGGTGAGCGCGCACGGGGCGACCCTCGTCGCCACCTCGTCGAAGCCGATCTTCTCGGTCTCCGGGGCCTACGGCGCCGTCCTCCCCGTCACCGCCGTGACGGTCGCCGCTCCGGCCGGAGCCTCCGCCGTGTCGCAGCTGAGCGTCGGCGGCACACCGGACTGGGCTCCCGGCACGATCGTGAAGATCGTGTCGGACGACCCGATCCCGGAGCGCCGGCCGGGGGACGGCGTCGTCGAGTCCCGCCTGGGCGAGTTCGCGGTCGTGCGCTCCTCGTCCGGATCGACGGTGGTGCTGGGCGGAGTGCTCCGCGAGACGTACAGCACCAACATCCGCGTCGCGCAGATCTCGGACCAGACCTTCTCGATCGAGGGAGGCACCCTGATGGTCGCGGCCGCGCGGGCGACCGCGTCGAACGAGCCCCTCGTCTACTTCTCCCGCCTGCGCTATCCGCAGCTGCGCTCGGTGACGGTCACCCGCGCCTCGGGCCCGGTCTTCCGCTTCACCTCCTGCTACGGATACCTCGTCGAGGACGCGGTCGTGCGCTTCGCGACCGACGACGCGGGCTCGTCGATCCTGGGGTACGGCGTCTCCGACGTCGGGAGCAGCTTCGGCCAGGTCGACCGCGGCGTGTACTCGCATGTGCGCCACTCCTACTCCGACGACACCAACCGCGTCGCGGCCAATAGCGATCTCGCCGGCTACGGCCGCACCTACGGCACGGTCGTCTCGGGAGTGAACGCGCTGATGACCACCTCGAGCGCCTTCGACACGCACCACTGCTCGGAGGGAGTGACCTTCATCGGCTGCACGGCCACCTCCGGCATCGGCCAGGGCAGCCAGGGGCAGTCCGGGTACCAGCTGCGGGGGATCGGGCACCGGGTCGTGGACTGCACGGCCCGCTTCGTCGAGAACGGCGTGATCGTGCAGGACGAGGCCAAGGGCGGGGACTCGCGCTCGCATCAGATCAACGGATTCCGCGCGTTCGACGCCCGGGGAGCCGCGGTGCGCGTCGTCCGTCGACCCGCCGGGCACCCGAGCGCCGGCGTCTTCGACCCCTCGCCGACGGTGACGGCCTCAGACATCTACGCCGAGCGAACCGGAGCGCTGCTGGTCAGCTACAACGCCTCGGTCGTGCTGGCCGGAGGCGTGTTCCGCGCGGGCGCGAGCAATCCCGGCACCGGCGATTACCACGGCATCTACTCCGAGAACAGCCTGCTGCGGATCCGCGACACCATCCTCGACTTCGAGGCCAACACCTCCGGCACGCCCCGGCCCATCGGCTCGGGCAGCACAGCGGGCGCGGTCCCGGGTCAGCAGCGCACGGAGATCGACGGACTGGAGGTGCGCAGCACGCCCGACGTGGTCGCCCGCACATGGGGCGTCTTCAGCGGAACGGACCACCTGGTGCGCGCCCGCAATGTGCGGTTCAGCTACCCGTTCCGCTACATGCCGGGGGAGAACCTGTCGCCCCAGTCGTCCATCGAGTGGCGGTGCGACGTGCCCGCCGACGGAGCGACCGAGGTCGCCACGTCCGGCGTCTTCGTCTGGGGCAACAACGAGGTCACGACGACCCAGAAGCGCCTGCCGCTCTCACCCGACCCGGTGATCATGGTGCGACTGGTGTCCACGAACACGCTCACGATGGCGGCCCTGCCTTCGGGCTCCGTCTTCGGTCAGCGGCTGCACCTGCTGCACGCCGGGGCGCGTCCGGTCACCGTGCGCCACGGTGCGGCGGGCGGCACCGCGCTCACCGGTGGTCAGGACGTCGCCGTCGATCCGGGCGGGCAGCTGCTGCTGTTCTGGGACGGCGGGGCCTGGCGGCAGTCGGTCTAGCCGTCCGGCTGCACGGTCGGCCGGCGTCCGAGCGTGCGCCGCGTCAGCGGAGGAGGTGCTGCCGGCGCCGCTTCGGCGATTCGGCCTTCGACGGCAGCACCGGAGGCGTCTTCGCGCGACGGGCCGCGACGGCCACGGCGAAGACCAGCGGCCAGAGCGCGAGGGGCACGCCGGGGTTCGAGAAGTGGCTGTGGATGGTGGAGATCACCACGAGCACGACCAGCAGGATCGTCACCGGGAACACGGCCGCGGCTCCGAGCATCCGGCGGGAGCGGAGCACGACGGCGAACGCGACCAGCAGCAGCAGGACCTCGGGGAGGAGACCGAGGACCCCGCTCGCGATCAGCGTGCGCATCCACTCGGACTCGGGCGACACCCACACCAGCGAGGACGGCCGCACGGGCCAGCCCTTCTCGACGGCCGAGTAGACCTGGGTGCCCCAGCCGCTGAGCGGACGCTTCGCGATGGCGGGGAGGGTCTCCGTCACCCAGATGTTGACTCGGTAGCCGATGGTCTGCGGCAGCCAGGAGTATTGGGCGATCGCGTACTGCGACTGCCCGGACTGCTGCTCCAGGCGTGCGGCGATGCTCTGCCCGAGCACGAGCCATCCGGCCGCCAGCACGGCCACCCCCGAGAGCACCAGGACGGGGCGGGCCTTCAGCCGCAGGGCCGTGAGAGCCAGGATGACCGCTGCGGCGCCGATCGTCGCGAAGGTCAGCGTCGTGACGGCGCCCGCGAAGATCACGGTGAGGGCCGCGACCGGCCAGGGGGCGAGCTTCGTGCCCGCGGAGCTGATGATCAGGTCGACGCAGGACGCCGCGATCACGCAGGCGAGGTACCCGCCGAGAGCGGTCCAGTGGCCGATCGTCGACGTGCCCCGGATGTCCCAGCCGCTCGAGAGCCGCTCGGCGAGACCGCCGGAGCTCGTGATCTGCACCAGCACCTCGTTGACGCCGGGCACGCGCAGCAGCTGCGCGATCGCGATCAGCGCGACGAGCACGCCCGGTGCGCTGAACCCCCGGAGGAACGGCGCCAGGTCCGACGGAGCGCGGACGACCATCCGGACCGGGAAAGTGGCCGCATAAGCGACACCGACAGTGAGGAGCACGCCGATGAAAGGCGAATGCCTCAACTCGCCCGAATTCACGAGCTCGAGCATTCCCCAGGCGATGAGGAGAAGAAGGAAGGAGTAGTCGAGAGAAGTCAGTCTCACTCGGGCGAGAGGAGCCCTGTCCTTCCAGAGGAGTGCCGTGAGGAAGGACAGCCCCACGAGCAGCATGCTCACTCCCTGGAAAGGGCCGAGAGCGTTGACCTGGACTCCGACGAGTCCTGCCGCGGAGCCCAGGAGCACGCCCACCAGAAGCGGCCGTCTCGCTCGTCGAGGATCACTCGAGGGCATTCCGCGTCGCGCGACTCTCTGCCGCCCGTTGGGGGGGACAAGCGCTGATCGATTGTTCGAGATGGGATCGTCTTCCGTCGAGAGCGCGGGCGCCGCTCGCTAGCGGGGATATCACGCGGTGAGGCAGATGTGCCGAGTGCCGTTAGTCTAGGTCGGCGTCGTGATTCTCGCATGCCGCAGGACGAGGAGAGCATACTTCTGTGCCGAAGATCGACGTGGTCCACTGGAATCCCGCACAGCCGATCAGTCGCGCCCCCTGGGCTCGATTCGTGCCGATCCGCAGGAGAGTCGACAACTTCGGCGATCTGCTCGGCCCGATGATCGTGGAGCGGATCCTGCAGCGCGAGGGGATCTCACCCGGCTCCGCGCTCGAGCGCCGCCGACTGCTCGCCGTGGGGTCGATCCTCAAGCTCGCCCGCGACGGGGACACCCTGTGGGGCATCGGGGCGAACGGCAAGTCGCTGGACGCACGATTCGACTTCACCGACCTCGACGTCCGAGCCGTCCGCGGTCCTCTGACCCGCGGCTTCCTCCGCGCCCGGGGCATCGCCGTCCCCGAGGTCTACGGCGACCCGGGCCTGCTCGTCGGCACCCTCTGGGGTCGTGACGAGCTGCGCCGCGGCACTCCCGACCGCCGGGTGACCGTCCTCCCCAACTTGAACGATCTCCGTCGGATGCGCGCCGACGGGACCGCCCCGCGGCCGGAGGACGGCCTCGTCGAGCCGACGCGCCCCGTCCTCGAGGTGCTGGGCGCGATCGCCGCGAGCGACCTCGTCGTCGGTTCGTCCCTGCACGCGATCGTCGTGGCGGAGTCGCTGGGGATCCCGGCTCGGCTGGTGGCCTCGGCGAGCGAGCCCGACTTCAAGTACCGGGACTACTACGAGGGCTCCGGACGCGCGGGCTTCACTCCGGCCGCGACCGTCGCCGAGGCGATCCAGGCGGGGGGTGAGCCGCCCCTGGACTGGCGTCCGGACGCGCTGCTCGCGGCCTTCCCGCGCGATCTCTGGGGGAGCGTCGTCGAGGCTGCGCGGTGACGATCGCCGGTGACGCCGCCCGCGGCGCCGCTGCCACGCTCGGCGGGCAGTGGATCCGCTTCGTCCTGCAGCTGGGCGCGCTCGCGGTCCTCGCGCGGCTTCTGAGCCCGGACGACTACGGAGTGGTCTCCATGGTGCTGGCCATCGCCGGAGTCGCGACGCTCCTGGGCGACTTCGGGCTCTCCATGGCGTCGATCCAGTCCAGCGACGTGACCGACGCCCAGCGCAACAACCTGCTCTGGATCAACGTCCTCCTCGGGCTGGTGCTGGGCGGGATCGTGTTCCTGCTCGCAGTGCCGATCGCGGCGTTCTACGGGCGCGACGAGCTCGTCCCGGTCTGCCAGGCGCTGTCCGCGGTGTTCGTGGTCAACTCCGTCACGGCCCAGTTCAAGGCCGAGGTCTCCCGCCGCTTCCGGTTCCGCTGGCTCGCCGCCTCCGATGTGCTGGCGCAGCTCGTCGCCTCCACGGGCGCGGTCCTGCTCGCGCTGTCGGGAGCGGGCTACTGGGCCCTCGTCGCCCAGCAGCTGCTGGTCGCGGTCACGACCCTGGTCGTCCTGGTGATCGGTGCCGGCTGGCTGCCCGGCCTGCCCTCGCGCACGCAGGGCATGCGCGCGTTCCTCGGCTTCGGCGCGAACACGGTCGGGGTGCAGCTGGTCAACTACATCAGCGGCAACGCCGACAGCGTGCTGATCGGTCGGGTCTGGGGAGCCGGCGCGCTGGGCGTCTACGACCGCGCCTACCAGATCTTCCGGATGCCGCTCCAGCAGATCGCCGCGCCCATGACCAGGGTCGCCTTCCCCGTGCTCTCGCGGATGAAGGACAGCCCGGAGTTCGAGCGGTACGTGCAGCGGGCCCAGCTCGTGCTCGCCTACGTCATGGGCGGAGTCTTCTTCGCGGCAGCCGCGCTCGCCGACCCGATCATCGAGATCGCGCTCGGCCCCGGCTGGGACGAGTCGAAGACGATCTTCCGGATCCTCGCGATCGGCGGCGTCTTCCAGGCGCTCGGGTTCGTCTACTACTGGGTGTTCCTGGCGAAGGCGCTGACCGGGCTCCAGCTGCGGTTCAGCATCGTCTCGCGCTCGCTCATGGTCGTCTTCATGGCGATCGGAGTGGTGTGGGGGCCGATCGGCGTCGCGATCGGCAGCACCGCCGGCCTCGTCCTGAACTGGGTGGTGCTCTCGTTCTTCGCGGTGCCGCGCGCCGGCATCGACGTGAGGGCGCTCCTCCTGCAGGCCTGCCGTCCGCTCGCGCTCGGTGTCGCGATCGTCGTCGCCTCGCTGCCCGCGCTGGCTTTGACCGCCGGGCTCGGCGCCCTGGGCCAGCTGCTGATCGTGGGCGCGATCGACCTGGCGATCGCCGGGCTCGCTGTCCTCCTCCTCCGGGCCTACCGGGAGGACGCGCGGCTCCTCCAGCGGACCGTCCTGGCGATCCGCCGACGCTGAGGTCGCCGACGTCGCGGAGGGCGCCCGGCCCGGGCGCCCCGGCGGTCAGAGGGTCAGCGACCTGCGGAGCCCGGCGAGGCGCTCCCGCCCGACAGCGAGGTCGGCCAGGAGCCGGTCCCTCTGACCGAGCAGCGCCTGCGCCCGCTCCACGGCGTCGGTCTCGCCGGTGACGTCCTTCTCAGCGAAGGCCACCGGCAGGGTCGTGACTGCGGCGAACGTTCGGCGCACCTTCTCCGGGTCGCTCGTGGTGAAGCCGATCGGGACGGCGCCCTCGGTCATCCCGAGGATGAGGGCGTGGATCCGGTCGCTGACGACCGCGGCGCAGTCGCGGTAGAGCTCGCGCACCCGCTCCTCGTGGTCGGCGTGCGAGACGGAGGCGTCCCAGCCCAGGACGGTGCCGTCCAGGTCGCGGGCGAGCTCGGCGCAGCGCTGCTCGTCCTCCTGCATCTGATCGACGACGACGATGCGGGCGTCGAGCGAGCGGGCGAGTGCGCGCACCGTCCCGAGCCAGACCGCGGTCGGGGCCGGACGGTCGCCCCTCAGCGCGACGGCGATCGTGCGGCGCTGATCCGCGGGACGGAACCGCTCGGGCGCGCTGCCCAGCGCGAAGGCCCAGTCCGGAGCGACGGTCCCGACGCCCAGATCGGCACGGCTGTCGGGGTCGCGCCAGCTGATCGTCCCGGTCAGGGAGAGCATGCGTCGGAACCACCGGCGGGGGAGGGCTCCCTGGTCCCGCCGCAGCGCGATGCCGAGCGCGACGGGGCGGCCGCCGCCGAGGCGCGAGCGGGTCAGCAGCGCCGTCTGCCAGGCGGAGTTGACGAGGAAGCGGCGATCGAGGACCCATTCGCCCGCGTTCAGCGCGAAGCCCATGCGGGAGCCGCGCGGGCCGACGGCGAGGGCGGCACGGAGCCAGCTCGAGCGGGAGTGGTAGACCACGTCCTCCGTGGACAGGCCCAGGCCCGAGATGTACGCGGAGTGGGTGCCGGCGTAGACGTGCAGCTGTCCCTGATCGCGCAGTGCGTCGAGGTACGCCCGGCGGAGCACCGAGTCGCCCAGGTTCTCCTTCTGGCCGCTCGGGTTGACGAAGATGCGGGTGCTCATGAGGTCCCTCTTGTTCGGCGGGCACGAGCGACGGGGGCGTCGACCGCGAGGTGGTAGGCGCGGGCGTAGGACGCGCCGACGGCGCTCCAGTCGCGTCCCGCGAGGACGGGTCCCGATGCGGGGAGATCGGCGGTCGCACGGACGGCGGCGAGCAGGTCGTCGCGGTCGATCCCGCCGTCGAACATGCGCACCCACTCCTGCCCGACCTCGTCGGCGAGCAGGACGTTCGCCGGGGTGCGCGGCACGAGGACGGGGCGGCCGAGCGACAGCGCGACCAGCAGGATGCCCGAGTTGTGCATCTCGGTGTAGGGGAGGATCACCAGCTGCGACGAGGTCATCTCGGCGACCATCTCCTCGTCCGGCACGAAGCCGAAGCGCGTCGTGACCCGGGCGTCGAGGGAAGCGGCCCGGGCGATCCGCTCGGCGAGGGCGGCGGGCGCCTTGCCGACGACGCCGAGGACGAGCTCCGGATCGTCCAGCTCCCGGAAGACCTCGACCAGGCGCTCGACGTTCTTGTAGGGCTCGATGCGGCCGAAGTACAGCAGGCGTCCCGGTTGCATCGGGGCGCTGTGCTCGAGCGGGAGCACGTCCCGGTAGTGGCCGTGCGGGATGAGGACGGAGCGTGCACTCCCCGGCACCGGCGTCACCCCCGTCAGGGTCACGAAGAGGTCCGTGCGGCGCTCGAGAGCGGACAGGAGCGCCGTCTCGATGCGACCCCCGGGGGCGTGCGGCTCGAGATTGTGCAGAGTGCGGACCACTTTTCCCCGAGAAAGCGACGATCGAGCGATAAAGAGCGCGAACAATGCCGTCCGCACCGCGGCTATCGGCTTCGATCTCCCTCTCATCAGGAATTCCGGCCAGTGGACGTGGAACACGTCCCATCTGCCGATCAAAGCCTTTCTCCAGGAGAAGAAGGAGAAGTCGATATCCTCTGGAGCGAAGCGCGTCACCTGGTCGACGAATCGTGTGGTTCCGTCCGGCGGAGCGACGGAGAGGAGGACTCGGACGGTATTCCTCTTCGGGGCCGGATCGGTCACGCGTCATTCCCTTTCGAAGTGTTCAGGATATGGAGTCCCATTCGGGAATCCGACGATTGTCGGTCGGACGAACGGGTGTCATGCCCTCGTCCCGCACTGTCTGTAATACTCGACGAACCGAGGTGAAGGCTAATCGAACGGGTTCGCGGGCGAGGTGAACGATTCTCGCCGTCATGACCCCCCAACGGGTAGCCGTACCGGTCTCGGTCCCGAATTCCCCGGTGTTACCGTCAAGTGATCCGTCTGGAGACCCTCGCCCCGTGAAAGCACTGTATCTATCCGGCGCTCCGCGCCTGTCGACCAAGCCCTCCACCGAGAGTCTGGGCCCGCGCTCGCACATTCTCGGCGTGATCAACGGCTTGGAGCAGAGCGGCGTCCGGGTCGAGCGCTTCATCGTCGGCGACGCGATGCCGGAGGCGGTGCACGGGCAGGGGTCGGAGAGCCGCATGTCCGGCTCGCGCCTGTCCATCGTGGCGACCGACGTCTTCCGGCTGGTCTCCCGGGTGCGCTCGCGCTTCCAGCTGAAGCGCCGGGTCTCCGGGTCGACCGCCGACTTCGCCTACGAGCGGTACGCGCTCTTCCAGGAGCTCGGCTCCCTCGCCCGTCGCGCCACCGGGGCCGTCTGGGTCCTGGAGGTCAACGCCCTCCTCGCCGTCGAGGCGACCAGCGAGCGACGGGCGACCACCAGCCGCGCGCTCGCCGAGTGGATGGAGGGACGCACTCTCCGCCGCGCCGATCTGATCGTCGCCGTCACGGACGCCCTCGCCGACCAGCTCACCGCCCGGTACGGCATCCCCCGGGAGCGCATCCTCGTCGTCGCCAACGGCGTCGACCACACCGTGCACCGCCCCGCAGAGATCGTGGACGGGACCCGCACCCCGAGGATCGGGTTCCTCGGCACGCTCTACCCGTGGCAGAACGTCTCCTCGCTGGTCGAACTGCTGGCCTCGGAGGACCTGGGCGAGGTCCACCTCGACATCGCCGGCGACGGACCGGTCCGCGCCGACCTGGAGAGGCAGGTCCACGAGCTCGGCCTCGCGGATCGCGTCACCTTCCGCGGACGGGTGCACCCCGACGACGTCCCCGCCTTCCTCGCCGGCGTCGACCTCTGCTTCGCCGGACACTCCAGCGCCAACGGCAGCTACTTCTCCCCGCTGAAGCTCTGGGAGTACCTCGCCGCGGGCAAGCCGGTGGTCGCGAGCCGGCACGACGTGACGGCGGGCCTCCAGCGCGAGGGCTATCCCGTCGTCTGCTACGACTCGGCAGGAGAGGAGGACCTGCGCAGTGTCCTCACCGAGAGCGTCCGCTCGCTGCCGGAGCTCTCCCGGGTCGCCGCCGACCGTCAGCGCGACGTCTGGGCCGAGCACTCGTGGGCCCGCCGCGTCGAGACCATCGTCACCTCCGTGAAGGAGACCGCATGACAGCCGCTGCGCGCACTGCGCTCCCCTTCGACCTCGGTCATGTGGACGCCCGGACCGCTCCGGAGATGATCGCCGAGATCCTCGCCGGCGAGCACCGCGGCCGCATCATCGGGAACCTCAATCTGCACGGGCTCTACATGGCGCAGACCGACGAGCACTTCCGCCGGTTCTGCGAGAAGGCCGACACCGTGCTGATCGACGGCTGGCCGATCCTGGCGCTCGCCCGAGGAACGGCGGTCGACTCGCCTCTGACTCCGCAGCACCGCATCGGCAGCACCGACTGGCTGTTCCCGCTGATCGAGAACGACGAGCCTCTGGTGGTGGTCGCTGTGGGCGGCACGCCGGAGTCCTCGGCCGCAGCGGCGGAGGCGGTCGCCGCCCGCACGTCCCGGATGACCTGGCTCGCGTACGACGGATTCGACCAGCAGTGGCACGGCATCGGCGAGGAGCTGCCGCTCGCCGAGTCGCTCGCCCGTGCCGATCTCGTCCTGGTCGGGATGGGCATGCCCCGCCAGGAGCGCTGGATCCTGGAGAACCGGGACCTCGCCCCGCGGGCGGCGTTCGCGAACGTGGGGGGCTGCCTCGACTACATCGCCGGCACGCAGGCGCTCGCCCCGCGGTGGATGGGCGCCCTGGGCGTGGAGTGGCTGTTCCGCCTGGCGCGCGACCCGCGCCGCCTCGCGGCTCGCTACCTCCTCGAGCCGCTGCAGCTGCTCCGCATCGTCCTGTCCGGCCGGTCCCGCGCGAAGCGGACGCCCGGCCCGTGCGACTCTCCGCGGCCGTCCGGCCGGGTGTCGACCGGAGTCGGTCCGCACTGATCCCCGCCGGCGGGCCGCCTCAGGCCTGAGCGGAGTACTTCTTCTCGGTGGCGGCCTTCGCGGGGCGCCACCAGTCCTCGTTGGCGCGGTACCAGTCGATGGTGGCGGCGAGTCCGGCGTCGAAGTCGGTGTAGCGGGGGCGCCAGTCGAGTTCGGTGCGCAGGCGGGTGGAGTCGATGGCGTAGCGGAGGTCGTGTCCGGCGCGGTCGGTGACGTGGTCGAAGGCGTCCTCGGGTTGTCCGAAGGCGGTGAGGATGCGGGTGACGACGTCGAGGTTGCTCTTCTCGCCGTCGGCGCCGATGAGGTAGGTCTCGCCGATCTCGCCGCGGTCGATGATGGCCCAGACACCGGTGTTGTGGTCGTCGACGTGGATCCAGTCGCGGACGTTGGCGCCGGTGCCGTAGAGCTTGGGGCGGATGCCGTCGATGGCGTTGGTGATCTGGCGGGGGATGAACTTCTCGACGTGCTGGTAGGGGCCGTAGTTGTTGGAGCAGTTGGAGATCGTGGCGCGCACGCCGAAGGAGCGCACCCAGGCGCGCACGAGGAGGTCGCTGGCTGCCTTGGTCGAGGAGTAGGGGCTGGAGGGGTTGTAGGGGGTGTGCTCGGTGAAGCGCGCGGGGTCCTCGAGCTCGAGGTCGCCGTACACCTCGTCCGTCGAGATGTGGTGGTACCGCACGTCGTGCGCGCGCACCGCCTGCAGGAGCGCGAAGGTGCCGATGACGTTCGTCGCGAGGAAGGGCGTCGGGTCGTGCAGGGAGTTGTCGTTGTGCGACTCCGCGGCGAAATGGACCACCAGATCCGCGTCGGCGACCAGCCGGTCCACCAGCTCGGCGTCGGCGACGTCGCCCTCGACCAGCCGCACTCGGTCGGCGACGGGGGCGAGGGAGTCGCGGCTGCCCGCGTAGGTGAGCTTGTCGAGCACGGTGATCCGCGCGTCGGGACGCTCGCGCAGGGTCAGGTGGACGAAGTTGCTGCCGATGAAGCCGGCACCGCCGGTGACGAGGATCCGCACGGGTTCTCCTGGAGGTCGGGAAGGTCGGGGGAGGCCGGGCTCAGCGGCCCGCGTTCACGCCTTCGAGGCTGAGCAGGCGGTGGAGGTAGGCGCCGTATCCGCTCTTGACCAGCGGTGCGGCGAGCTCGGCGAGGCGGGCGTCGTCGATCCAGGAGTTGCGCCAGGCGATCTCCTCGATGCAGCCGATCTTGAACCCCTGCCTCTGCTCGATCACGCGCACGAACTCCGTCGCCTCGATCATGGAATCGAAGGTCCCGGTGTCGAGCCAGGCCGTTCCCCGGTCGAGCACCTGGACGTTCAGCCGCCCCGCCTCGAGGTAGCGCTCGTTGATCGTCGAGATCTCGAGCTCGCCGCGGGCCGAGGGCGTGATCGTCTTCGCGATCGCCACGACGTCGTTGTCGTAGAAGTAGAGGCCGGGCACGGCGTAGTTGCTGCGCGGCTGCTCGGGCTTCTCCTCGATGGAGACGGCTCGGAAGTGCTCGTCGAACTCGACGACTCCGTAGGCGCGCGGGTCGGCGACCTGGTAGGCGAAGATGACGGCGCCCTCGATCGTGGTGTTCGCCGCGAGGGCGGTGCCCAGGGCGGTGCCGTGGAAGATGTTGTCGCCCAGGACCAGGGCGACGGACTCGTCGCCGATGAACTCCTCGCCGATCAGGAACGCCTGCGCGAGCCCGTCGGGGGAGGGCTGCACGGCGTACTCGATCCGCATGCCCAGGCTCGACCCGTCGCCCAGCAGGGCGCGGAACTGGTCGTTGTACTCGGGGGTCGTGATCACGAGGACCTCGTCGATCCCGGCCATCATCAGCGTCGACAGCGGGTAGTAGATCATCGGCTTGTCGTAGATCGGCATCAGCTGCTTCGAGATGCCCTTGGTGATCGGCCACAACCGCGACCCCGAACCACCCGCGAGGACGATGCCCCTCATCGGAGCAGCCCCGGGTGAGGAGCGGCGGCGGAGGTCCGCTGCACCGCCGAGGGGAGCGTGAAGATCTGCGGGGAGAGGGTCACGGAGCCGACTCTATCGGCGGCGCCGCGGTGCCTCCGCATGCCGGTGCGGCGGGCGCGGGACCCGTGGCGGGGACTGACGGTCGAGTGACCGCTGCCGACGCGATCCGACTCCGTGAGCGGCGCGCACGCCGCCCCCGCCTCCGTATCGCGCCTCCCACTCGGAGGCCGCCGGGCACGGGGATAACTTCTCCGACGTCCGCGGCTCCGCCTGCCGCGACGGAGAGAGGTACCGCCCTGTGCACGAGGTCATCGACCAGCGGGACTCCGCGCTCCTCCCGTCTCCCGGTCCCTGCCGCCGATCCCCCCTGACGGGGGGAGTCCGCCCGTGCTGACCATCGGGATCGTCGCCCTCGACGCCTGGCACGCGGCTCCGCTCGAGCGCGCCTGGCGCCGCCAGGGGCACCGCGTGGTCGTGGTGACCGGTGACCCGGAGGGGTTCAGCGGGGCGGAGCTCCGCCCCAGCGTGCTCGCCCGCTTCCTCGAGCCCGCCGGCCGGAGGGGCGCCGGGTCCGTCGGGCTCGCCGTCGTCACGCGCCGGGCCCGCCGACTGCTCGCCCCGGAGCGGCCCGACCTCGTGGTGGCTCTCCCGGGGACGGCCGTGGAGCTCGCCGGGCTCGCTCCGACGACCGTCCTCCTGGCCGACGACCTCCCGGCACTCCCGCGCCTCCGGTTCGAGGAGGAGCGCCGCGGTGCTGTCGTCGTCACCCCGACGGAGCGGCTCGCGTCAGCCCTCGCGGGAACGGTCGTACCCCTGGGCCTGCCGGACGCGTCGTTCCCGACGCCGTCCGCCCCCGACGGGCCCCTCCGCTTCGCCGCCGTGGGAGCCTCCGGTCTCGACCGGGGCACCGAGCGGCTCGATCTCCTCGCCCGGCTGGACGGCACCGAGTACGTCACCGTGATCGACGACGGCGGCGGGATCGCCGACGACCTCGCATCGGGGCTGCGCTCCGTCGGCGAGCAGGACCGCGACGGCGTCGTCGAGGTGCTCCGCCACTCCCACGCGTACGCCCATCTGACGCCGTCGACGACCGGCGCGGCCGCCGGACTCGACGCGCTGGCGAGCGGGCTGCCGGTCCTCGCGATCGAGTCGAGCGTCCTGGCCGATCTCTGCGCGGCGGGGGCGGGCGTGGTCCTCTCCGACGACGCGACGCGCGAGGAGTACGAGGACGCCCTCCACCGGCTCCGACGCGAGTGGACGGCTCTCTCCCGGGGGGCCGCCGAGCTCGCGCGGGAGCGCCCGTGGTCCGTCGCGGCCGAGGAGATCCTCGCCCTCGCGGAGGGACGCGTCCGTGTCGCCTGAACCGGTCCCGGCTGTCGGCGCCTCCGCCGACGCGATGCTGCCGAACGCCGTCGCCCTGCGCCTGGCCGCCGTGCTGGTGCAGTACAGCCTGCGGACGCACGGCGTCCGCAGCCTCGTGGTGAAGGGCGAGGGTCTGCACCGCCAGGGGATCCGCGCGCCGATGACGTCGGCCGACGTCGACCTCTGGGTCGACCCCGAGCGCTTCGACGAGGCTCTCGCGCTGCTCGCCTCGATGGGCTGGCGCCGCCGCGCCGAGGCTCTCAGCTGGACCCTCTTCGTCGACCACTCGATCACGCTCGTCCACCCCTCGTGGCCGTGCGACGTCGACGTCCACCGCTCCTTCCCGGGTGCCTTCGAGGAGGAGCGGATCGTCTTCGACCGCCTCTGGGCGGCCGCCGAGGATCTGCCGCTGAGCGACGAGACCCTGCGGATCCCCGGGCGCGCGCACCACCTCGTGCTGCACGCCCTGCACCAGCTGCGCAGCGCGCGCTCCGCCTCGGCGACCACGGCGCTGGCGGTTCTGAAGGCGCACGGCGCCGGCCTTCCGAGCGAGGAGCGCGAGGCGATCCGCGACGCGGCCGTCGAGCTCGGCGCGCAGACGCCGATGACGGAGCTCCTCACCTCCTGGGGAGTCCCCGCCGCGCCCGAGCAGCGCTACCGGCACGCCCAGACTCTCTGGGACGTGCGCCGCAGCTCCGACCGGCACACCTTCAACTGGCTGCACGCCGTGGCGTCCGCTCCCTGGCGCCTGAAGGGAGGCCTGCTGCTGAGAGCCGCCTTCCCCACCCGCGCGGATCTCGAGGCGAGCCATCCCGAGGCGACGACGGTCCGACGTCGGCTCCGGCTCCGGGGGGAGCGGACCCTGCGGGCGCTCCGAGGCCTCCCCTCCGCCCTCACCGGTTTCGCCAGGGTGGCGCTGAGCGGCCGCAGCGAGGAGCAGGGCCCGGCGTCCTCGTTCGAGGCGATCGCGGCGACCACGGCGCCGGTGAGCGACCTCCCGGCCTCGTCCGATCCCGCGGCGAGCGCCGTGCATCCGGTGGAGGCCTCCGCCGAGGCGCAGGGTGGCAGCGCGCCGCCGGCCCAGCGCTTCGCCGTCGAGCGCACGGACCGTCAGGTCTACGTGCTCGACCTGTCCCGCCCGTCGGTGCCCCCGATCGTGCTCTCGCCGAGCGCCGCCTCGGTCTTCGAGGCCGTGATCCGGCAGCGCCGGCCCCGGGACGAGGTCGTCGACCTCCTCGCCGATCACTACGACGTCGACCGCGGGACGATGGGCCGCGACGTCGACGCCGTCCTGGCCGAACTCGACGTCCGCTTCCCGGGCGCGGTTCCCGACGGGGCGCTCTCATGAGGGCCGCCCGTTCCCGATCCCTGCGGATCCTGCACGTCCTCGACTCCTTCGAGGACGGCGGAGCGCAGCGTGTGGCCCTCTCCCTGGGCGCGTGGAGCCGCGAGCACGGCTGCGAGACCGCCTACTGGGGGCGTCCCGGGCCGCTCAGCGACCGCGCCGCGCAGGAGTCGCCCGTCTTCGTGGTGCCGAGACCGAGACAGGGCTTCGCGGCCGATCTCCGCGGCCTCGCTCTCGCCGTCCGCCGGTTCCGCCCGCACATCCTGCACGCCCACCAGCGCCGCGAGGCTCTGCTGGCCCTCCTCGTCGGCGCCGCGCTCGGTGTCCCCGTGGTCGAGCACGCGCACACCGAGCTGCCCGGGATCGACAGGCGAGCGCTCTCCTTCCGCTCCCGGCGGGTGTTCGCCGTCTCCGCCTCCGTGGGGCGGATGGTCGTCGAGGGCTACGGCCGCCCGCAGGATCGCGTCGTGGTCACCGGCAACGCCCCGGCGAACGTCACCGCGGAGCCCGCGAGCGCGCCGGAACTCGCCGAGCCGGTCGTCCGCGTCCTCGGCATCGGGCGGCTCGCGGAGCAGAAGGACCCGATCCGCTTCCTCGCGGTCGTCGAGGCCCTCGCCCGGGTCCGCCCCGTCACCGGCACCTGGCTCGGCGACGGTCCGATGCTGCCGGTGCTGCGCGAGCGAGCCCGGGGAGCCGGAGTGGTCGACTTCGCCGGTCCGTCGGCGGACGTGACCGGAGCGCTGGACGCGGCGCACCTCCTCCTGTCCACCTCGCGGTGGGAGGGGACTCCGCTCGTGATGCTGGAGGCGATGGCCCGCCGTCGCCCGGTCGTGGCGACCGACGTCGGCGGTGTGGGCGAGCTGCTCGCCGACGGCCGGGGCCTCCTGCTCCCCGCCGACGCCGACGGGGAGCGGATCGCCGAGCTCCTCGCCGCCGCTCTGGAGCGACCCGAGGGGCTCCTGATGCAGGCCGACCGCGCGAAGGCGTGGGTGGACGAGGCCGCCTCGCCCGACTCCGTCTTCGGCCCCGTCGTCGCCGCCTACCGCGAGCTCGGGGGCCGACGGTGAGCGGGCGCGTGCACTCGGTGACCGTCGTGGCTCCCTGCTACAACGCGATCGCCCGGCTCGACGGCTTCCTCGCGCGGCTCGCACTCACTCTCGGACCGGGGATGCGGGTCGTCCTCGTCGACGACGCGTCCTCGGACGGCACGGCGGAGGTGCTCGAGAAGTGGGCCGAGGGACGCGAGGACGCCCGGGTCCTGCTCCTCGAGCAGAACGGCGGCGTCGCTGCCGCCCGGAACCGCGCCCTCGACGGCATCGACTCCGAGTTCGTCTGGTTCGTGGACGTCGACGACGAATGGGACACGGAGATCCTCCGGACCCTCACCGCCGAGGCCGAGCGGACGGCGGCCGACGTCGTCGTCTGCCGGGCGCTCTACCGCACCCGGCAGTCGACCTCCGGACGCGTGATCGACGGTCTCGACCGGCGCGAACTGGTCTCGTCCGAACTCGCTCTCGAGCGGATGGCGTCCGGGCGCCTGCACGGCTTCCTCTGGAACAAGCTCTTCCGCCGCGCCGTCCTGCAGGAGGAGCTCTTCCCGCGCTTGAGCTCCCAGTCCGACTTCGTCGGTGTGCTGCGGGCGGTCCAGGCGTCGGAACGGGTGCTCTTCGTGCCGGAGATCCTCTACTCCTACATCCACACGGCGTCCTCGATCACCCGTCGGCGCGACCCGGACCTCCGGAACCTCCTGGTCTGCGCCGAGGAGATGCGCGCGGCGCTCGCCCGTACGTTCGAGGAGGTGCCGCGCCCGCTGTCGGACTGGTTCACGACCTGGTTCTACGCCGTCCCCGTCGCGCTCACCCCGATCCGCCAGAACTCCGACCCGGCGCTCGTCGAGACCGGCGTCCGGCTCGGGTCCGAGGCGCTGCGCGACGTCCGCGTGCTCCGCTCCGCGCGGTCGCCGCGGCTGCTCGTCCTGGGGCTGGTGCTCAAGCACGTCCCCGCCGCCTTCACCGCGCTCAGCCGGATCCTCTACGCCGTGCACGACACCCGCCGCCGGCTCTCCGATCGGAGGAGCACCCGGTGGACGACGTGACCGTCCCCGTGCAGGCGGCCGCGACCGGCCCCTTCCGCACACCAGCTCCGTTCCCTCCCTCCCGCACCGACCCCCGAGGAGCACCGGCATGACCTCCTACATCACCGGCCGCATCGAGCGGATGCCGGCCAGCATCACCACGCTCGACGAGGCGGCGGAAGCCGTGCTCGAGCTGTCCCGGAGCGGCCGCGACGAGCTGGTCGTCACGCCGAACACCGACCACTTCGTGCGCTGGAAGCACTCCGGCGAGTTCCGGCGGTACTACGGCCGGGCGTCCCTCGTGGTGCTCGACGGGGCGCCTCTGGTCTGGCTGGCCCGCTCGTACGGTCACCGCACGGCGAGCCGCGTGACAGGAATCGACCTCTTCACCGAGGTCTGCCGTCGCGCGGCGCTCGAGGGCGCGCCGATCGCTCTCATCGGCGGACGCCCCGGAGTCGGCGATCGCGCAGCCGCCGAGCTGCAGCAGCGCTTCGCCGGGCTGCAGGTGCCGGTCGTCGTCTCGCCGGAGCCGGCCGAGCTCGCGGACGACGCCTACCTCGCCCGCCTCTCCTCGACCCTGCGCGCGACCGACGTCCGCATCGTCGCGCTCTGCCTCGGCTCCCCGAAGCAGGAGGAGGTCCGCGAGCGCCTGCTCGCCGTCGGCGGCACGGGAGCGGTGTGCCTCGGCGTCGGCGCCGCCGTGGACTTCCTCGCCGGCGAGATCCCGCGGGCGCCGCTCGTGGTGCAGCGCCTCGGCCTCGAGTGGGCGCACCGGCTCAGCCGGGAGCCCGGCAGGCTCTGGCGGCGCTATCTGGGCGACGCCGTGCGGGTGCTGCCGAGCGTGGTCGCGGCCCTCCGCTACCGGGTGCGCCGTGCCGTCCGCTGAGCACGGGGGAGTCGCCGCCGCCGCCGAGAGGCCGCTGGTCCTGGTCTGGAAGCGCGCGTGGCTGCAGGACTCCGAGACGTTCGTCCGCAATCAGATGCACGGACTCGAGCGCTGGCGCGCCCTCGGAGTGGGCCTCGAGCGCACCGGCTCGGGCGTCCTCCACGACCGCACGGACATCGTCCTGCACGATCCGATCACCCCTCGCGGGCGGCGGTCCCTCCTCCTGCGGTGGTTCGGAGTGTCACGACGGCTCGACGCGATCGTCGATGAGCACCGGCCCGCCCTCATCCACGCGCACTTCCTCATCGACGCCGTCTCCATCGCGCGGTACGCACGGAGGAGGCGCCTCCCGCTCGTCGTGACGGGGCACGGCTACGACGTGACCAGCTGGCCGCTCGCGACCGGAGCTCCGCGCCTGCTCCGACCCTTCGCCCGCGCTCACCGCGCCCTCGAGGCCCGCGCCGTCTTCCGCACCGCGCTCGCGGTGATCGGGGTCTCCCGCTTCATCACCGACGGGCTCCTGCGACTGGGGGCGGACCCGCGGCGCACCGGAGTGGGCTACATCGGCGTCCCGACCTCCCGCCCCGAGGCCGCACCGGCTGCGGAGCGCGCGGGAATCGTCTTCGTCGGACGCCTCACCGACAAGAAGGGCGTTCCGGATCTGCTCGAGGCGGTCGCCGCCCTCCCCGGACCGATCCGCGACGTCCCCCTGACCGTCGTCGGCGACGGCCACCTGCGGGAGGCGCTCGTCGAGCAGGCGGCGCGGCTGGGCCTGCAGGTGACCTTCACCGGCTCCCTGCCCCCCGCCGAGGTCGCCCGCATCCTCGCCGGCGCCGCGGTCTTCTGCGCACCGTCTCGGACCGCGGCGACAGGCGACTCCGAGGGCTTCGGCATGGTCTTCCTCGAGGCCGCGCTCGCAGGCGTCCCTGTCGTCTCGTACCGCCACGGCGGCGTCCCGGAGGCGGTCCAGGACGGCGTCACCGGGCTGCTCGTCCCGGAGGGGGACGTGCCCGGCCTGACCGGGGCGCTCGCCGCCCTGCTCCGGGACCCGGACCGCGCGGAGCGGATGGGTGCGGAGGGGCGGGAGCGCGTGCTCGCCTCGTTCGACCTCGCCGAGCGGATCCGCGACCTCGAGGACCTCTACGACCGGGCGGCCGGCCGATCGATGCCGACGACGACGGACGGAGATCGCGGATGAGCCGCGCCGAGCACCGCGCCGACGATCCGCGACCGGGCCTCCGTCCGGCCTCCGCCGGGCGGGAAAGGTGAGCCTGCGCCGGAGCACCGTCGACGCGACCGCCTGGACGGCGGTCTCGTTCGCCGTCGCGCTCGTCGTGCAGCTCGGGCAGTTCGCGCTCCTGGCGAGACTGCTGGACCCCTCCGAGATGGGGATCATCGCGATCGTCACCCTGCTCAACGCGTTCGTCGACATCTTCCTCGGCATGGGGGTCGCCCAGGCGATCATCCAGCGCCGGCGGGCGACCAGCTTCGAGCTCTCGTCGGTCTTCTGGCTCAACCTCTCCGTCGGGCTCCTGGTCACCGTCGCCGTCCTCCTGGGTGCCGCACCGATCGCCTCCCTGCTCGGGTCAGCCGCCGCGGCGCCGGTCCTCACCGTCGCCTCGCTCGTGTTCGTGGGCAGCGCAGTCGGGCAGGTACCGAGAGCGGTGCTCGAGAAGGGGATCCGGTTCCGAGCGGTCGCCGTGTCCGAGACGATCGCTCTCGTCGGCGGCTTCGCCGTGACGGTCTGCCTCGCGGTCTCGGGCGCGGGGGCGCTCTCCTACGCGTGGGGGCTCGTCGCGACCGCGGCTCTACGCTCCGTGCTCGCCCTCGTGCAGGCCCGCCGCTGGTTCCGGCTGCGGTTCCGGTTCCGGATCCGCGAGACCGCCCGCTTCCTCTCCTTCGGCGTCTTCCAGACCCTCGACGGCATCGTCAACTACCTGGGCTCGAACGCCGGCTCGCTCGCGATCGGCCGCCTGCTCGGACCGGCCCAGCTGGGCGGATACACCCTGGGATACAACCTCGCCGTGAACCTCCCCGCGAGGGTCAACCCGATCGTGACGCGAGTGATGTTCCCGGTGTTCTCCTCGATCCAGCACGACCGCGAGCGCGTCGCGCGGACCCACCTCCGCGTCACCGCGGTGCTCAGCATGGCGAGCATCCCGCCGCTGATCTTGGTGGCGCTGCGCTCCGAGGAGATCGTGCGACTGTTCTACGGACCCGGCTGGGGCTGGATCGCGGGCATGACGAGCGCGCTGACGGTGGTGGGCGCGGTGCGGGCCATCGGCAACCCGGTCGGCTTCATCCTGATGGCGATGGACCGGGTGCGGTTCGGGCTGATCGTGAACATCGTGAAGACCGCGATCACGATCCCGATGATCGTCGGCGGGGGAGTGCTGTTCGGACTCGACGGCTTGATCGGCGGGCTGCTGCTCTCGAGCGCTCTCGGCTTCGCCGTCACCTGCGCCGTGCTGCGGGTGGTGCTCGGAGTGCGCCTCGGCGCGTTCCTGCGCGCGTGCGCCGCGGGGCCGCTGCTCGCCGCACCGATGGCGATCGTGCTGCTCCTGCTCCGCCTGCTCCCCGAGGGCGCGCCCCTGCGGCTGCTCCCGGTGGAGCTGGCGCTCGCGGGCCTCGTGCTGGGAGCGACCGCCCTCCTGGCGCCGGGGCGCGACATCGCCGAGGCGCGATCGCTCGTCCTGTCGCGACTGCCCGCCCGGCTCCGGCTCGGCTCCGCCGCCCCGGTCGAGGTCGCCGTGGTGCTGGCCGCCGAGGAGCGCTTCGACGGCAGCGGGGGAGCCGTGGCGACCTGGGTCCGCGAGACGGTGTCCCGGTCCTCGCTCCGGATCGCCGTGCACGCGCCGTGGTCGTCGGCGTCACCGGGCGTGGACGTCCGGCCGCACCGCCTGTACCGGCGGATCTACGCGGTCCAGCGGCGCGCGGCACTCCTCCTGGCGCGTCGGCGCGACAGCGACCCGGGCGCCGAGCTGCGCCGGCTGTCCTTCGGTGGCCGCTTCTGGCTGCTGGTGCTCGCTCCGTCGCTGCGCCGTGTCCCGACGGTCTGGATCCACAACCGCCCCCGCTACGCCGTGCGCCTGCGCCGCCTGGGCTACCGGGGGCGGATCATCGCACACCTGCACAATGACCTGCTCGATCACCTGCCACCCGATCCCGCCGCCGCCCGGCGCTACCTCGACGCGGTCGACGAGTGGATCTTCTGCAGCGAGTTCCTGCGCGCCCGGGCGGTCGACCGGTACGGCCTGATCGCCACAGCCGTCCTGTACAACGGGGTCGTCCCTCCGCCCGAGGTCCCGCCGGCGCCGCTCGGCGGTACTGCGGAGGCGGTCTTCGCCGGGAGGCTGGTGGCCGAGAAGGGAGCCCGCGAGGCCGTCGAGATCGTGAGGCGGATGCGGACCGAGCACGGCGCCGATCTGCGGCTGGTCATCGCCGGCGCATCGGGCCTCGGGGACGACGCGACGCCCACCCCGTACGTCCGAGCGCTCGACGAGGCTGTCGCCGCCCTGCCCGGCGTCGTGCGCCGGCTCCCGTTCCTCCGGCACGAGGACCTGCTGGAGCTGTTCGGCTCCTCGGCGCTCCTGCTCTACCCCTGCCGCTGGGACGAGCCGTTCGGGATGGTGGTGGTGGAGGCGCTCTCGCGGGGGATCCCCGTCGTGACGGTCGAGCGCGGAGGCCTCCCCGAGATCCTGCGCACCTCCGACGGAGTGGTCGACGGATCCGTCCTCGTCCCGCCGGGCACGGAGGAGGAGGTCGCGGACGCCGTCCTCGCGGAGCTCCCCGCCCTCATCGCCTCGCTGCGCGATCCCCGGCGACGCGCGGAGGTCGCTGCGGCGTCGCGGCGCCGAGCGGCGGACTTCGGCTGGCCGGGCATCGCCCGCCGCGCGGACGAGCTGCTGGCAGACCCCCGTGGCTGAGGCGCGGGGACGCCGCGCGCACGCGGATCGACGTTCCGCGCCAAGCCCGTCGAGGCTCGTGCCGCGCGATTAGTGTCGGCGCGACATGCCACCTGCATCCCCTCTCCCGCCCGCGTCCGCCGACGCCACCGCCTCTCCCGTGCTGCTCGATCCGCCTCCCGCCCCGGACCGGCGCCCGCGGACGACCCTCCCGCCGCGAGAGGTCGGCCCGTCGTCCCGGAATCGGCGCGCCGCTCCTCCGCTCCGCCAGACGGAGGCCTCCACCGGCACCTCCGCGGAACGGCTCTGACATGGGCCGCCACGCCGACGACGCCCTCCTCCGCCGCCCGACCGCCTCTCGTCCCTCCGTCATCGCCGCGACCCGCGTCACCGACGCTCCGGAGACCCGCGGGCGGCCGTCGCGCGCGCCGGCGGATCCCGCTCAGCGGCGGCACGAGCGGATCGTCCTCGTCTTCCTCGCGGTGCTCCTGGCGCTGAGCGTCGTGCAGCTCTACACCCTGGGCCCCGTCACCGCTCCGGTCGCCTGGAGCCTGCTCTTCCTCCCGTACTCCGTGGCGCGGCTGCGCGGCGGGCGGATCGACCGGTTCGTGGTCGTGGTCCTCCTCGTGATCGCCGGAACCCTCTTCGCGCTCACCTATTCCGGAGCACGCGCGGCCGCGCTGCGCGACGTGGTCTCCGTCGTCTCCTTCCTCACTCCGTACCTGGCCGTCCGCGGGCTCGGCGACGGCGCCTGGCGTGTCGTCGGCCGCGCCCTCAACTGGGCGGCGCCCGTGTTCCTCCTCCAGGTGACGCTCACGATCCTCTTCCAGCTCGATCCCGTGCAGGAGACCGCCTACCTCCGGTGGCCGGACGCGGTGCTGTTCTCCGACATCTACGTGCGGGACATCTTCACGACGTCCTTCAACAACGTCCTGCAGGAGAAGTCGGGAGGGTTCTTCCTCAACGGCAACATCGCCTCGATGTACATGGCCACGACCGGCGCGCTGGCCTTCGCCGTCTGGAGACGGCAGCGGGGGAGGCTCCTCCTGCTCGTCGCCGTCGCCGGGCTGGTCGGCGCCCTCTTCACGCTGTCCAAGACCGCGATCGTCCTCGCGATCGTCCTGCCCCTGCTGGTCGCCGCGATCCGCGGACTCAAGGGACGCAGCCTCGGTCCGGTCGCCTGGATGATCACCATCCCCTCCGGGATCACGGCCGTGTACGCCGTCGCCGTGTCCTTCCCGCAGCTGGCGGAGGCCGGCCTGCTCACGCTCGGGGCCCGCGGCGACTTCCTGCGCCTGGCTGCGAGTGCGTTCCCCGACAACTGGCTGCTGGGGCTGGGGTACGGCGGATGGCAGGAGCTGTGGCTGGCGCGCGGGTCGCAGTTCACCCAGCACAGCGAGCCGCGCCCGCCTCACAACCTCCTCGTCACCGCGTGGACCAACGGCGGGCTCCTGATCGCGCTCCCCGTCCTCGCGTTCCTCCTCCTCGCCACCGTCGCCGTCGTGCGCCTGCTCCTCCGGGTCGCCCGGAACGAGGCCGTCGCCGTCGGTGCGCTCGCCGTCGCCGTCCTCTGGACGTTCCTGCACGGGATGGCCGACAACACCACCTGGTTCGGCGATCAGCACTCGCTCGCGACGCTCGCCGTCTCCGTGGCGCTCGTGGGCGTCCTGTCGGCGGAGGCGCCCGCCACGCCGGGCCGAGTGCCTCACGGAAGCGCTCCGGCGGCCTCGGCCGGCGCGGGTCGGGCGCCGCTGCGACGGCCGCCGAGCCCCGGCCTCGGGCGGCGCTGACGCGACCGCCGCGCCGCAGCCGGTCCGGACACGGACCGCGCCGGTATCATCGACCCGTTATGGCACGCATCTACGACTGCTCCGTCGACACGGACCTCCTGACCGGCACCCGTCTCGCGCGGACGGCCATCGGCCGCGGCGAGCTCGTGGTGATCCCCACCGACACCGTCTACGGCGTCGCGGCCAACGCGTTCGACGCCGCCGCGGTCCAGCGCCTGCTCGACGCGAAGGGACGGACGAGGCAGTCGCCGCCGCCCGTCCTGATCGGGGACGTGGCCGCCCTCGACGCCCTCGCCGAGAACGTGCCGGAGGCGGTGCGCGACCTCGCGCGCGAGTTCTGGCCCGGCGGGCTCACCATCGTCCTGCACGCCCAGCCCTCACTGGTCTGGGACCTGGGCGAGACGCGCGGGACCGTGGCGCTGCGCATGCCGGACAACCCGGTGACGATCGAGCTCCTCGCCGAGACCGGCCCGCTGGCGGTCTCCTCCGCCAATCGCACCGGGCAGCCCTCGGCCACGACCGTACAGGAGGCGTTCGACCAGCTCGGCGACTCCGTCGACGTCTATCTCGACGCCGGCGCCGCCGGATCGCGCTACAGCGACCGCCCCGCGGGCGCCAGCGAGTCCTCGACGATCGTCGACGCGACAGCGCTGAGCTTCGAGGGCGGCACCCTGCGCATCCTGCGCCAGGGCGTCGTGTCGGCCGAGCGGATCCGCGAGGTCGTCGGAGACCTGCTGCCGAATCCGGACGCGCCTCGTGCCGAGACGTCGGATCCCGACGCCTCCACGGCCGGCGCGGCGCAGGCCGGGTACCAGCAGGAGCCCGCCGAGACCGCGACCGGCAGCGACCCGTACGCCTTCGAGCGGACCCCGACCGCGCGCCCCGACTGGGCCTCCGGCGCCCGCCTGCAGGACGACTCCGCGCCCGGCGACTCCGCGCCCGTCGATTCCGCCGATGCGCCGGACACGGGCTCGTCGAGCACGAACGCGCCGACGCCCGGCACCGGCGCCGCCCGCACCGACTCCGCTCCGGGTGAGTAACCGGTGATCACCTTCGCCCTCGTCTCGCTCGCGGTCGCGCTCGTGACCGGAGCGCTGTCGTGGGTCATCTGGAAGCTGAGCCTGAAGTACCGGCTCTACCCGAAGATCCGCGTCAGGGACATGCATACGCGGCCGACCCCCCGCCTGGGCGGCATCGCGATGTTCCTCGGGATCCTCGTCGGCTTCGGCATCGCCTCCCAGCTGCCCTACTTCCGGCTGGTGTTCGCCAATCCCGAGCCGATCCTCGCGATCCTCGGCGCGAGCCTGCTCATCGTCCTCATCGGCGTCGCCGACGACATCTGGGACCTGGACTGGACCACGAAGCTGGCCGGTCAGCTGATCGCCGCGGGCCTGATCGCCTGGAAGGGCGTGCAGATCGTCTCCCTGCCGATCGGCGGCCTGACCGTCGGCTCGCCGTGGATGTCGCTGATCATCACCGTGCTCGCGATCGTCCTGGTCACCAACGCTCTCAACTTCATCGACGGCCTCGACGGCCTCGTGGCGGGCGTCGCCCTGATCGCCAACGGCGTCTTCTTCCTCTACAGCTACCTGCTGGTGCAGCAGACCTCGCCCACCGACTACTTCAACCTGGCCTCGCTCATCGCGGTCCTGCTGGTCGGCGCCTGCGCCGGATTCCTCCCCATCAACTGGCGTCCGGCGCGGATGTTCATGGGCGACAGCGGCGCACTGCTGATCGGGATGCTGATGGCCACCTCCGCGATCGCGGTCACCGGCCAGATCGACCCGGCCCAGCTCGCGGCGAAGGAGCTCCTGCCCGCGTTCATCCCGATCATCCTGCCGTTCGCGATCCTCGTGGTGCCGCTGATGGACTTCGGCCTCGCCGTGATCAGGCGCCTGCGCGCGGGCAAGTCGCCGTTCAGCGCCGACCGGAAGCACCTGCACCACCGCCTGCTCGACATGGGGCACTCCCACCTGCACGCCGTGCTGATCTTCTACGCGTGGACCGCCGTCGTCGCCGTCAGCTGCCTGCTGATGTTCGTGGTCGACGTGCTGTGGGTCCCGCTCGTCTTCCTCGGAGTCGGTCTGCTGGTCTGCACCGTCGTCACGCTCGCCCCGCTCAGCCGCCGCAAGCGGCTCGAGGCGGCGGCGCAGTCCGCGGAGGCCTCACCCGTCCTCGACCCCCTCGACCGCGCGTCCTCGACGGAGCTGCTCCGTCCGCCGGCCGGACTCCCGATCGACCGGGACACGACAGCGCCGACCACGGCGCGGAAGGAAGCATCATGACCGGAGCCTCCCCGGCCACCCCCCGTCCGCAGCCCGCGTCCGTCCCCGTCCTGCGCCGCGCGCTGGTCGTGGGCGGCCTCTTCGTGCTCGCCCTGGCCGTTCTCGGCACCGTCGTCGGCGGGATCGCCGCCGGGGGAGAGGGCGCGATCGGAGCCCTCCTCGGCGCGATCGTCGGCGGCGTGATGGTGCTCCTCACCGCCGCGAGCATCCTCGTCGCCAACCGCCTCGACATCGGCGGGTTCTTCGCCGTCGTCCTCGGCACGTGGCTCGCCAAGTTCGTGCTGTTCGTGATCGCCGCCCTGGTCCTGCGCGATCAGCCGTGGCTGAACAGCACCGCGATGTTCGTCACGATCATCGTCGCCGTCCTGGGGTCCCTGGTGATCGACGTCCTCGTCGTCTCGCGCTCGCGCATGCCGAACGTCAGCGACATCGCTCGATGAGGACGAGCCGAACGGTTCCTGAGAGGACCACGATTCGGCTCTCAGGCCGTTCTGTTGCTACAGTAGGGACGAATCCCGCAGGCGAACGTGTCCTCAGATCGTCTCATCGTTGATGGCGGTCGTCGAGCACGATCGCCGTCCGAGCGGAAAACCCCACCTTTCGTCGTCGCGAGAGCGTTGCGTCCGAATGATTCGATTCGGTCGGCTGCAACGTGCCACGCCCCGAATTCCAGGAGCTAGCGCTGTTTGCTAACGCTGTGACCCTGTTGGTCTCGTCCTCGACCGGTGAGAGTGACTTCCACACCCCGTCGATCTCCGAGTTCTTCCCGCCCGGTTTCCTCTTCGAGGGAACCCCTTTCGAGATCAACCGCGTCATGCTGGTCCGCTTCATCGCGGTCATCGCACTGATGCTGTTCTTCTGGCTCGGGACGCGCAAGCTGCGCCTCGTCCCCGGCCGCTTCCAGAACGTCGTCGAGCTCGCGTTCGACTTCGTCCGCGTCACCATCGCCAAGGACATCCTCGGCGAGAAGGACGCGCGCCGGTTCCTCCCGATCCTCGTGACGATCTTCTTCGCGATCATCTCGATGAACCTGACCGGCATCGTCCCGTTCCTGAACATCGCGGGGACCTCCGTGGTGGGCATGCCGCTCTTCCTCGGCCTGGTCGCCTACGTGACGTTCATCTACGCGGGCATCAAGGACCGGGGGATGGGCTTCTTCAAGAACGCCCTGTTCCCGCCCGGAGCGCCGTTCCTGATCTACTTCATCCTCACGCCGATCGAGCTGCTGCAGACGTTCATCATCCGTCCGCTCTCGCTCGCGCTGCGGCTCGTGATGAACATGATCGTCGGCCACCTCCTGCTGGTGCTGTGCTTCTCGGCCACGCAGTTCTTCCTCTTCAGCTCCCAGATCGACCCGGGCTTCAAGCTCTTCGGCGTCGTGACCTTCGCCTTCGGCGGTGCGTTCACGCTCTTCGAGCTCCTCGTCGCCGTGCTGCAGGCCTACATCTTCACCCTCCTCGCTGCGGTCTACATCCAGTTGGCCGTCGCCGAGGAGCACTGACCCCACTACTCACGGGCTCCCGCCCGTTCTCACGATCACCCCACTGAAAGGACCCACTCGTGGACTCAGTCACCGTTCTCGCCGAACTCACCGGCAACATCGCGACGGTCGGTTACGGCCTCGCAGCGATCGGCCCCGGCATCGGTGTCGGCATCGTCGCGGGCAAGACCGTCGAGGCCATGGCGCGCCAGCCCGAGATGGCCGGCCGCCTCCAGACCACGATGTTCCTCGGCATCGCGTTCACCGAGGTGCTCGCGCTAATCGGCCTCGCCACCTACTTCATCTTCGCGGCGTAGTCGTGTTCAGCACCGCTGTGAACATCGCTGCGGAAGAAGGTGACGTCCCCGCGGTCATTCTGATCCCGGAGTTCTACGACTTCTTCTGGTCGGGGGTGATCTTCCTCATCCTGCTGTTCTTCTTCTGGAGGCTGGTCCTGCCGCGCCTGCAGAAGATGCTCGACGCGCGCTCCGCCGCGATCGAGGGGAACATCGCGAAGGCCGACGAGGCCCAGCGACAGGCTGAGGCCGCCCTCGAGAAGTACACCGCCCAGCTGGCCGAGGCCCGCGCCGAGGCCGGAGTGATCCGCGAGAAGGCGAACGCCGACGGCAACGCGATCGTGGCGGCGAAGAAGGAGCAGGCGCAGGTCGAGGCCGAGCGCATCCTCCACAACGCGCACGCCCAGATCGAGGCGGACCGTCAGGCCGCCGTGGTCTCGCTCCGCTCCGAAGTCGGAACCCTCGCCATCGACCTCGCCTCCGGCGTGATCGGCGAGAGCCTCAACGACGACGCGAAGGCGTCCGCGATCGTGGACCGCTTCCTCGCCGACCTCGAGGCCTCGGAGAAGGCGAACAACTGATGGGCAGCGCGTCCAGGCAGGCACTCGCATCGGCGAAGGCGGAGCTCTCCGCTCTCGCCGGTCAGGCGTCCCTCGACACGGCCCAGCAGCTCTTCGAGGCCGCACGGGTCATCGACGGCCAGGCGCAGCTGCGCGCGGCCCTCGCCGACCCGAGCGCCGACTCGAGCAGCAAGCAGGCTCTCGTCGCCCGCGTGTTCGGTCCCTTCGGCGAGCCGGCCAAGCGCCTGCTCACCGTGATCGTCGGCCACCGCTGGTCGAGCCCGAGCGACATGGTCGCCGGTGTCGAGGAGGTCGGGGTCCGCGCGATCGCGTCCTCCGCTCCGGAGGGCGTCAACCTCGAGAAGGAGCTCCACTCCTTCGGCGAGGTCGTCGCCTCCGACGCCCAGCTCGAGCTCGCGCTCGGCAGCAAGCTCGCCGCCGCCGACTCGAAGGTCGCGCTCGTGCAGCGCCTCCTCGAGGGCAAGGCCGCGGCCGAGACGCTGGCGATCCTCCGGCAGCTGATCGCGCACCCGCGCGGTCGACGCATCCCGGAGCTCGTCCGCTTCGCAGCCGGCGTGGTCGCCGACCAGGGCGGGTTCATCCTCGCCACGGTCTCGGTCGCCGCACCGATCGCCCCCGAGCAGCTCGACCGGCTCCGCTCGGCGCTCACGCGCCAGTACAGCCGACCGGTCTCCGTCAACGTCGTGGTCGATCCCTCCCTCCTGGGCGGGATGCGCCTGCACGTCGGCGACGAGGTCATCGACGGAACCGTCTCCGCACGGCTGTCCGACCTGAAGCTCCAGCTCGCGTCCTGACGGGCGCACGTATCCTCAGAGGGCACTGCCCTCGACCCCCGCACCATCCAGGTCAGGCCCCGACGACCTCTTCGGCTCGCACGGACCCAACGAATAGGAATTCCCATGGCAGATATCACCATCAGCCCGGATGAGATCCGCGACGCGCTGAAGGACTTCGTCTCGTCGTACGAGCCGGGCAAGGCCTCCACCACCGAGGTCGGCTACGTCATCGACGCCGCCGACGGCATCGCCCACGTCGAGGGCCTCCCCGGCGTCATGGCCAACGAGCTCATCCGCTTCTCCAACGGCGTCCTGGGCCTGGCCCAGAACCTCGACGAGAACGAGATCGGCGTCGTCGTCCTCGGCGAGTTCTCCGGCATCGAGGAGGGCATGGAGGTCACCCGCACCGGCGAGGTCCTCTCGGTCCCCGTCGGCGACGGCTACCTCGGCCGCGTCGTCGACCCGCTCGGCAACCCGATCGACGGACTCGGCGAGATCGCCTCCGAGGGCCGCCGCGCCCTCGAGCTCCAGGCTCCCGGCGTCATGTCGCGCAAGTCGGTCCACGAGCCGCTGCAGACCGGCATCAAGGCCATCGACGCGATGATCCCGGTCGGCCGCGGCCAGCGCCAGCTCATCATCGGGGACCGCCAGACCGGCAAGACGGCCATCGCGATCGACACGATCATCAACCAGAAGGCCAACTGGGAGTCGGGCGACACGAACAAGCAGGTCCGCTGCATCTACGTCGCCATCGGCCAGAAGGGTTCGACCATCGCCTCGGTGAAGGGCGCGCTCGAGGACGCCGGAGCGATGGAGTACACGACCATCGTCGCGTCCCCGGCCTCCGACCCCGCCGGCTTCAAGTACCTCGCCCCCTACACCGGCTCGGCCATCGGCCAGCACTGGATGTACGGCGGCAAGCACGTCCTGATCATCTTCGACGACCTGTCGAAGCAGGCCGAGGCCTACCGCGCCGTGTCGCTCCTCCTGCGCCGCCCGCCGGGACGCGAGGCGTACCCGGGTGACGTCTTCTACCTGCACTCCCGTCTGCTGGAGCGCTGCGCGAAGCTGTCCGACGAGCTCGGCGCCGGCTCGATGACCGGTCTCCCGATCATCGAGACCAAGGCGAACGACGTCTCGGCCTACATCCCGACCAACGTGATCTCGATCACCGACGGCCAGATCTTCCTGCAGTCCGACCTCTTCAACGCCAACCAGCGTCCCGCGGTCGACGTGGGCATCTCGGTCTCGCGGGTCGGCGGCGACGCGCAGGTCAAGTCGATCAAGAAGGTCTCCGGCACGCTGAAGCTCGAGCTGGCGCAGTACCGCTCGCTCGAGGCCTTCGCGATGTTCGCCTCCGACCTCGACGCCGCCTCGCGCCGTCAGCTCGCCCGCGGCGCCCGCCTGACCGAGCTGCTCAAGCAGCCGCAGTACTCGCCGTACCCCGTCGAGGAGCAGGTCGTCTCGATCTGGGCCGGAACGAACGGCAAGCTCGACGAGGTCCCGGTCCCCGACGTGCTGCGCTTCGAGCGCGAGCTCCTGGACTACCTGGGCCGCAACACCCAGGTGCTGAACACCCTCCGCGACACCAACGTGCTCTCCGACGACACCGTCGCCGAGCTCAACCGTGCCGTCGACGGCTTCAAGCTGGAGTTCCAGACCGGTGAGGGCAAGCCGCTCGCCTCGGTCGGGCGCGAGGAGCACCAGGCCATCGCGGCCGACGAGGTCGGCCAGGAGAAGATCGTCAAGGGCCGTCGCTGACCAGCGGCACCCCGTCGATTCGCCACTTTTAGGACAACAGGAGACACATGGGAGCGCAACTCCGGGTCTACCGGTCGAAGATCCGCTCGGCCCAGACGACCAAGAAGATCACTCGGGCCATGGAGCTGATCTCGGCCTCGCGCATCCAGAAGGCGCAGAACCGCGTCGCTGCCGCGGCGCCGTACTCGAACGCGATCACGCGCGCCGTGTCCGCTGTCGCGACCTACTCGAACGTGGAGCACCCGCTCACGACCGAGCGCGAGAAGCTGGACACGGCCGCGATCGTGA
Organism: Rathayibacter sp. AY1A3; assembly: GCF_002930975.1. Taxonomy (NCBI): domain Bacteria; kingdom Bacillati; phylum Actinomycetota; class Actinomycetes; order Micrococcales; family Microbacteriaceae; genus Rathayibacter; species Rathayibacter sp. AY1A3. The sequence goes on from NZ_PSTO01000002.1 coordinate 102,175, forward strand.
TCTTCACCTCCGACCGCGGCCTCGCCGGCGCGTTCTCCTCGAGCGTGCTCAAGGAGGCCGAGGAGCTGGCCGCGCTGCTGCGCAGCGAGGGCAAGGAGGTCGTCTTCTACCTGGTCGGCCGCAAGGCGAACGCGTACTTCTCGTTCCGGAAGCGGGCCAGCGTCCGCGTCTGGACGGGCGGCACCGACCAACCCGTGTTCGAGACGGCGAAGGAGATCGCGGACGCGGTCGTCGAGTCGTACAACCTCGATGACGAGGAGGGCGGCGTGGACGAGATCCACCTCGTCTACAACCGCTTCGTCAGCATGGTCACCCAGCAGCCGACCGTCGTCCGGCTGCTGCCGCTCGAGGTCGTCGAGGGCGCCGAGGAGCAGAACAGCGAGCTGTACCCGCTCTACGAGTTCGAGCCCGACCCCGAGACGGTCCTCGACCGCCTCCTGCCCGTGTACGTCGAGAGCCGCATCTTCAACGCGATGCTGCAGTCGGCGGCCTCGGAGCACGCGGCACGCCAGAAGGCCATGAAGTCGGCGAGCGACAACGCGGACACGCTGATCAAGACCTACACGCGTCTCGCCAACAACGCCCGCCAGACCGAGATCACGCAGCAGATCGCCGAGATCGTCGGCGGCGCCGACGCCCTGTCCTCCTCCAAGTAAGAGGGCTCCGCTCCACACAGTTTCGACTCCGCCCTCCGGGAGCGGTGAGACCACAGAAGGAAGTAGCAATGACACTGACCGCACCTGAGGCGGCGACCGGGACGTCGGGCGGGGCCATCGGCCGCATCGCCCGCGTCACCGGCCCCGTCGTTGACATCGAGTTCCCCCACGACGCGATCCCCGAGGTCTACAACGCGCTCTACACGCACGTCGAGGTCGAGGGCGTCTCGAGCAAGCTGACCTTCGAGGTCGCGCAGCACCTGGGCGACGACCTCGTCCGGGCCATCTCCCTGAACCCCACCGACGGACTCGTCCGCGGCCAGGAGGTCCACGACACCGGCCTGCCGATCTCGGTCCCGGTCGGCGACGTGACCAAGGGCAAGGTCTTCAACGTGATCGGCGAGGTGCTCAACGCCGACGCCGACGGGAAGATCAACGGAGAGTCGTTCGAGATCACCGAGCGCTGGCCCATCCACCGCAAGCCCCCGCAGTTCGACCAGCTCGAGTCCAAGACCGAGCTGTTCGAGACCGGCATCAAGGTCATCGACCTGCTCACTCCGTACGTGCAGGGCGGCAAGATCGGCCTGTTCGGCGGCGCGGGCGTCGGCAAGACCGTCCTCATCCAGGAGATGATCCAGCGCGTCGCGCAGGACCACGGTGGAGTGTCCGTGTTCGCCGGCGTCGGCGAGCGCACCCGTGAGGGCAACGACCTCATCGCCGAGATGGAGGAGGCGGGCGTCTTCGACAAGACCGCGCTCGTCTTCGGCCAGATGGACGAGCCGCCGGGAACGCGTCTGCGCGTCGCCCTGTCGGCACTGACCATGGCGGAGTACTTCCGCGATGTGCAGAAGCAGGACGTGCTGCTCTTCATCGACAACATCTTCCGCTTCACGCAGGCCGGCTCGGAGGTGTCGACCCTCCTGGGTCGCATGCCCTCCGCGGTGGGCTACCAGCCGAACCTCGCCGACGAGATGGGTGTGCTCCAGGAGCGCATCACCTCGACGCGCGGACACTCGATCACCTCGCTGCAGGCGATCTACGTCCCCGCCGACGACTACACGGACCCGGCGCCGGCGACCACCTTCGCCCACCTCGACGCGACCACCGAGCTCTCCCGCGAGATCGCGTCGAAGGGCCTCTACCCGGCAGTCGACCCGCTCACGTCCACCTCGCGCATCCTCGACCCCCGCTACCTGGGCGCCGACCACTACCGCGTGGCGACGAACGTGAAGCAGATCCTGCAGAAGAACAAGGAGCTGCAGGAGATCATCGCGATCCTCGGTGTCGACGAGCTGTCGGAGGAGGACAAGATCACGGTGTCGCGTGCGCGCCGGATCCAGCAGTTCCTCTCGCAGAACACCTACATGGCGAAGAAGTTCACGGGTGTCGAGGGCTCGACCGTCCCGCTGAAGGACACGATCGAGTCGTTCGACGCGATCACCAAGGGCGAGTTCGACCACGTGGCCGAGCAGGCGTTCTTCAACGTCGGCTCGATCTCGGACGTCGAGGAGAAGTGGACCCAGATCCAGAAGGAGAACGGCTGATCATGGCCGGGACCCTGAAGGTCAGCGTCGTGTCCGCGAACGCCGAGGTGTGGTCCGGAGAGGCGAAGCAGCTCACGGCTCGCACCGTCGAGGGCGAGATCGGCATCCTCGCCGGCCACGAGCCGATGCTCGCGATCCTCGCCACCGGCGAGGTGCGCGTCACGGCCCTGGACGGCACGCGTCTCACCGCGCAGGCCGACGACGGCTTCCTGTCCGTCGAGAACGACGTGGTGACCGTGGTCGCCCGTCAGGCATCGCTGGTCTAGTACACCGCCGCTCACCGCGGCACGGAGGGGCCGGACGATCATCGCGATCGTCCGGCCCCTTCGTCGTGCCGCCCGTCCCTCTTCTCCGAAGGAGTCCTGTGCACGTCCTGCTGCCACCGTCCGAGACGAAGCGCGGCGGCGGCGACGAGCCGTTCGTGCTCGAGTCGCTCGCCTTCCCCGAGCTCCACGCGAAGCGGCGCGAGCTGGCGGAGGCGCTGATCGCGCTGGCCGGGGACCGCGAGCTCTCGGCCCGGGCGCTGAAGCTCGGTCCGCGTCAGCTCGGCGAGATCGATCGCAACGCGGCGCTCGCGACCGCGGCAGGCCTCCCCGCGGTCGACCGCTTCGACGGGGTGCTCTTCGATGCGCTCGACGCGCGCAGCCTCGATCCCGGTGCACGGGAGGTGCTCGGTCGGACGGCGATCGTGCAGTCCGCGCTCTGGGGGCCGATCCGCGCCCTCGACCTGATCCCTGCCTACCGTCTGTCCCACGACTCCCGCGTCCCGGGGAGGCCGCTCAAGCGCTGGTGGGCAGCGGAGGCCGGGCGGGTGCTGAGCGCGCTCGACGGGCTCGTCCTCGATCTGCGGAGCGAGGCGTACGCGGCGCTCGGACCGGTTCCCGCGGGCGAGGGGCGGTTCTTCGTCCGCGTCCGCTCGCGCGGGGCCGACGGCGCCCTCCGGTCGCTGAACCACTTCAACAAGCAGGGCAAGGGGCGCTTCGTCAGGGCGCTGGCGGAGGACCGGGTGGCGACGGAGTCACTCGGCGAGCTCTCGGCGTGGGCGGCCGGGCGCGGGTTCCTGCTCGCCGAGAACCGGCACACGGGAGAGCTCGACCTCGTCGTACCGGAGTCGTAGGCGTCAGCGTCGGCGCCAGCAGCCGGTGAGGTGATCGTCGACGACTCCGGCCGACTGCATCAGCGCGTACGCGGTGGTCGGTCCGACGAAGCGGAGCCCCGCGGCCTTCAGCGCTCGCGCGAGCGCCGTCGACCCGGGCGTCGTCGCAGGGACGTCGGCGGCTCGGACCACCCGGTCCTCGACGTCCGGATCGAGGAAGGACCACACGAGCTCGTCGAGCGCGCCCTCGCCTCTCTGCTCGAGGAGCGCGAGCACGGCCCGGGCGTTGTCCCGGGTGGCTATGATCTTCGCGCGGTTCCGGATGATGCCGCTGTCCTCCATCAGCCGCTCGACATCGGCGTCGTCGTACCGGGCGACCCGGGCCGGATCGAAGCCGTCGAAGGCCTCGCGGAACCTCGGCCGCTTGCGGAGGATCGTGATCCAGGAGAGGCCGGACTGGAACGCCTCGAGGGAGATCTTCTCGAACAGCGGGCGATCTCCGTGCAGCGGGGTGCCCCATTCCTCGTCGTGGTAGCGGCGGTACTCCGGATCCGCGCCGCTCCAGGCGCAGCGGACCAGGCCGTCCTCTCCCTCGACGAGTCCGTCGGCCGTGCTCATCGGTGGGCGATCCCCTCGTGATCGAGAAGCCAGGCTTTCGTGGCGACGCCCTCGCCCGCGCTGAAGCCGGTGATCCGTCCGTCGCTCGCGAGGACGCGGTGGCAGCCCACGATGATCGGCACCGGGTTCGCACCGACCGCTCCGCCGATCGGCCGGCCCGCCCGGGGGCGACCGGCGGCCGTGCCCAGTGCGCCGTAGGAGGTGATCTCCCCGAAGCCCAGAGCCTGGAGCCGCTGCCAGATCTCGAGCTGGAAGGGCGTGCCGCGCAGAGCGACCGGCAGATCGAAAGAGCGGCGGGTCCCGTCGAAGTACTCGTCCAGCTGCTCGACGGCCCGCAGGAGCACCGGGAGGTCCGACTCCGGGAGGTGCTCGTGCGGGAGCAGACCGGCCTGCTCGATGGCGAGCGAGACGATCGCATCGCCGTCGCTGCCCACCTCGATGCGGCCGAGGGGGCTCGTCGTCCGTCGGACGTGAAGGGGAGTCGTTCTCATGCGTCGAGAGTATCCGCGGGACTCCCCGCCGACCGGCGGGAATCGGACACCGGTGCAGAACTCGGCCGATCGGTCCCTGTGGGGGAATTCCTGGGGGCCGGAGGGCGCCATCCGTGCGCCGGCGATTCGGTGTCGATGGGACCTCTCCCTCCACAGGCGGCGATCTCGAGATCCTTCCGATGATCCCGAGGGCCGTCGCTCCCGGCGGGTGCGAGGGTCGGCAGGATCGCAGCATGACCTCCTCAGCGATCTTCCTCCACCCCGCTCCCGCCTCGCGTGTCCCGGCCTCACCCGACGACGCCGCCCTGTTCCACGCCGCTCACGGGTCCCGGCGGGGTGCGGCCGAGGCGAGCCTCGTGCTCGTCCCGTTCCGGGCCGGCGCGCCGAGCGGCTCGCTCCGTTTCGAGCTGTCGGGGGCGGATCCGTCCCTGATCGCGCGGGCCAGCCTCGGTGCGCTCGGCCGGTTCGGGCGGGTGCAGCGAGCACTCGCGCTGGTGCATCCCGGCGAGGCGGGTCCGGAGTCGTGCGAGGGACTCGTCGCCGCCCTCGAGGAGCGTGCGCGCCGGCTCCCCGGCCTCGCCCTCCGCGTCGCCGTGCTCCCGTCGTCCGGCCGCGACGACGGGCTCGAGGCCGGCGACCGGGACGACCCGCGAGCGGTGGCCGCCGCGGTCGACCGTCTCCTCGACCGCCACCCGCGGGCCGAACTGCCCGACGTGCTGTTGCACGGCGTCGACGACCTCGTCGGGCGAGCTCTCACCGGTCCCGATCCCGAGGTCCGGCCTGCGGGCCTGGCTGCGCTCGTCGTGGCCGTGCAGCGCAGCCGCGGTGCGGACCGCGTGCTGCGGTCGGCGCGGAGCGGTGACCCCGGCGCGGCGGGAGCGCTCGCCCCGCTGCTCCGCCGTGCCGCCGTCGTCGCACCCGCGAGCGAGCGAGCCGGAGTGCTCGTCCTCCTCGCGCGGATCCTGGCCGGTGAGGGCCGTGCCGACGAGGCCGGACGGCTCGCCGACGAGGCCGTCGCTCTCGATCCGCACCACGCAGGTGCGCGCCGGGTCGCGGCCGCACTCGCCGCCGATCGGCGGGAGCGCGCCGCGTGAGGTCGCTAGAGCCGCGACCAGGCCTCGGTGAGAACGCTCCGGAGGATCTGCTCGATCTCGTCGAACTCGCGCGGGCCGATGGTGAGCGGCGGTGCGAGCTGCACGACGGGATCGCCTCTGTCGTCCGCCCGGCAGTACAGCCCCGCGTCGAAGAGCCCCTTCGAGAGGAATCCGCGCAGCAGCCGCTCCGACTCGTCCTCGTCGAACGTCTCCTTCGTCGCCTTGTCCTTCACCAGCTCGATGCCGAAGAAGTAGCCGTCGCCCCGGACGTCGCCGACGATCGGCAGGTCGAGCAGCTTCTCGAGCGTGGACCGGAAGACGGGCGAGTTCTCTCGCACGCGCTCGTTCAGGCCCTCCTCCTCGAAGATGTCGAGGTTCTCGAGCGCGACCGCGGCCGAGACGGGGTGGCCGCCGAAGGTGTAGCCGTGCGGGAAGACGACCTGACCGTGGCGGAAGGGCTCGTAGATCCGATCGCTGACGATCGTCGCGCCGATGGGGGAGTAGCCGCTGGTCATCCCCTTCGCGCAGGTGATCATGTCCGGCACGTAGCCGTACTCGTCGCAGGCGAACATGTGCCCGATACGGCCGAACGCGCAGATCACCTCATCGGACACCAGCAGCACGTCGTGCTTGTCGCAGATCTCGCGGACCCTCTGGAAGTACCCGGGAGGGGGCGGGAAGCAGCCGCCCGAGTTCTGCACGGGTTCCAGGAACACGGCGGCCACCGTGTCCGGCCCCTCGAACTCGATCATCTCCTCGATGCGGTTCGCCGCCCACAGGCCGAACGCCTCCAGGTCGTCGCCGTGCTCGGGAGCCCGGTAGAAGTTGGTGTTGGGGACACGGAAGCCGCCCGGCACCAGCGGTTCGAACATCGACTTCATCCCGGGGATGCCCGTGATCGCGAGCGCTCCCTGGGGAGTGCCGTGATACGCGACCGAGCGCGAGACGACCTTGTGCTTGCCCGGCTTGCCCTGCAGCTTCCAGTAGTGCTTGGCGAGCTTGAACGCCGTCTCCACCGCCTCGCCGCCGCCGGTCGAGAAGAAGACCCGGTTCAGGTCGCCCGGCGCGTGGTCAGCGAGCCGGTCGGCCAGCTCGATCGCCGAGGGGGTCGCGTAGGACCAGAGCGGGAAGAAGGAGAGCTCGGACGCCTGCTTCGCCGCGGCCTCCGCCAGTCGGCGCCGCCCATGTCCCGCATTGACGACGAAGAGGCCGGACAGGCCGTCGAAGTACTTGCGCCCGGTGCTGTCCCAGATGTGGTGTCCCTCGCCGCGCGTGATGATCGGCACGCCCGCGCCGGAGTCCATCGTCGACTGACGGGTGAAGTGCATCCAGAGGTGGTCCTTCGCCTTCTTCTGCAGGGAGGCGTCGTCGATCCCCCCAGGCGCGTCGGTCCCGCGGACGGGATCGCCCGACTCGAGGCCGGAGGTCGAGAAGGCTGTCTCGGTGGTCATCTTTTACCGCGTTCCCCAGTTGTAGAACTGCTTGTGGAGCTTCAGATAGACGAAGGTCTCGGTCGAGAGCACGCCGGGAAGCGACCGGATCTCCTGGTTGAGCAGGGCGATCAGATCGTCGTCGTTCTCGCACACGACCTCGGCGAGGATGTCGAAGGAGCCGGCCGTCAGCACGACGTAGTCGACGGCGGGGATGGAGGCGAGCCGGTCCGCGACGTCGCGGGTGTCGCCGGTGACGCGCACACCGATCATCGCCTGGCGGTAGAAGCCGAGCTGCATCGGATCCGTCACCGCGACGATCTGCATGACGCCCGACTCGGTGAGCTTCTGCACCCGCTGCCGGACGGCCGCCTCGCTCAGGCCCACGGCCTTGCCGATCTCGGCGTACGAGCGCCGACCGTCGGCCTGCAGCTGCTCGATGATCGCCTTCGACACCTCGTCGAGCTGGACAGGACGCTGAGAGGGCGGGCGAGACGGGGCCATGCGGCGATTCTGGCAGTCCACGGGTGCCCGGGCAAGTGGATCCGCACGTCGGAGCTCGATCCGGCATCGGATCCGGAGGTCGGAGCGTCGACCCGTCTGCGCGACGGACATCGGGCGACAGCGATGGCGGCCGGCTCGGCGGAGGGCCGTCAGCGACTACCATCGGGAGGCGGCCGGGCACCCCTGGCGCCGGCGGTCACGGGCCGTCGGACCGGACGACCGCGGGCCACGGGGATGCGAGGAGCAGCGATGACGCAGATCGGCCGCAGCCGCGCGTCCGTCACCGTCCCCGTCTCCGCCTGGAGCTCCGACGCACCCTCGGCCGAAGTCACCCTCGGCTGGGCCGCGCGCACCGAGACCGGCCACGTGCGCAGCGCGAACGAGGACAGCTACCTCGCCAAGAGCCCGCTCTTCGCTGTCGCCGACGGGATGGGCGGGCACGCGGCAGGAGAGGTCGCCAGCGACGCGGTCGTGTCCCGCCTGTCCACCGCGGCGCTCGGCGCGACCGTCGGAGCGGAGGAGATCGACCGGGCGCTTCGGGAGGCGGTCGGGGACATCGCCCGGCAGTCGCACACGGCCGACGTCGGCACCGGGACCACGGTCACCGGGATCGCGCTCACGGTGGTCGGGGGAGAGCCCTACTGGTCCGTCTTCAACATCGGCGACTCGCGCGTGTACCTGAGCGTCGCCGGGACCCTCGTGCAGCTCACCGTGGACCACTCCATCGTCCAGGAGCTGGTCGATGCGGGCCTGATCTCCCGCGACGAGGCCGACGTGCATCCGCACAGCAACGTGATCACCCGCGCGGTCGGCTTCCACGAGGCGCCCGTCCCCGACTACCGGCTCGTGCCCGTCCTCGCCGGATCGCGTCTGCTGATCTGCTCGGACGGACTCACGAAGGAGCTGACCGATGCCGGCGTCGGCCACCTGCTCAGCGGCACCGGCTCCGCTCAGGAGGCGGCCGACGCCCTGGTCGACGCCGCGCTGGACAACGGCGGGCGCGACAACGTCACCGTGATCGTCGTCGACGTCCTCGCGGTCACCGGCGACGAGGAGGCCGGCGCACCGGTCTGACGAGCAGCGCCCCGGCACGGGGCGGCCGCGGTCGTGGTGCCGCCGGACCGCCCGCACGCTCCTAACGGCCGTACGACGGTCCTGCGCCTGCCGGTTCGCGTCGGGTTCGGCCGGCTCGGGGCTCCCCGCGCCGGCGCTGGGTACGATGGTGAGCGGAAGGGCGTTCTCGGTGATCTGCAGCACGTGTGGCTCCAACCTCGCTCCCGGGGCGATCCTCTGCGGCGAGTGCGGTTCGTCGGTGGCGGCGCATGCCACGACGGGTGCGTCCCGCCCCTCGTCCTCCGGCGACACGACGGTCCTCGATCCGTCCCGCCGTGCCTGGCTGCCGGGCCTGGCCCCCGGCCGGCACCGGCGTCCCGCCCCAGGCGCTCCGATGGCGCCGCCCTCGCAGGGGCTCGTGCGCCTCAGCTTCGCGACCGGGCAGCACGCGATCGTGACCGGCAACGGCCTGATCGGACGCCAGCCGCTCCCGGACCCCAACGAGACGTTCCGGCACATCCTCGCGATCCCGGATCCGTCGCGATCCCTCTCCAAGACCCACCTCGAGTTCGGCTTCGACGAGGGCGGGCTCTGGGTCAGAGACCGCTGGTCGGCCAACGGGTCCGTGCTGGTCGCGCCGACCCAGGCGCCACTCCCGCTCGAGGCCGGCCGCCGCTACCGCGCGAAGCTCGGCAGCCGGATCCTGCTCTCCTCCGTCGAGATGGCGGTCGAGCGCGTCGACGGGTCCGCCGGCGGCTCGGGACGCCCGCCCATCACCCGCTGACGGCACGGCCTCCGGGGACCGAATCGGCGGTCGACACGGCCTCCGGGTGCGGAATTCGTGACGATCATGTTTCCGGATGAGCGTTCTCCTCCGTTCGCCGTGACAGGCGGATGAGCGCTGTGCCAGTATTTCCCCACGTTCGGCCCCCGAGGCACGAGCCCCGACGCAGTCAGGAGCCCCCGCCATGACCCGTCCCCTCCCGAGGGATCCCGTCCTCCGCCGGGCCGTCGCCGCGGCACGCTCGCACGAGCGCGAGCGCCGGGCGGTCCTCTCGCGTCGGGCGGTCCTCGGCGGGATCGGCCTCGGAGCGGGTGCCCTCGCCCTGGCCGCCTGCGCCCCGCAGACCCGTGCCGCTCCGACCGCCGCCGCCGACGGATCGGCCGGCGACCCGCGCCTGGTGTGGGACAACTGGCCCGCCTACATGGACGAGGACGACGACGGGAACCACCCCACGCTCCAGGGCTTCGAGGAGCAGACGGGCATCGCGGTGACCTACAACGTCGCCGTCGACGACAACAACTCGTACTACGGCAAGGTGAAGGACCAGCTCGCGCTCGGGCAGTACATCGGCGCCGACACGGTCTGCCTGACGGAGTGGATGGTCTCGCGCCTGGTCCGCCGCGGCTACGTGCAGGAGCTCGACCACGCGAACATCCCGAACATCGCCAACCTCACGCCCTCGCTGGCGAACCCCGACTTCGATCCGGGCCGCCGGCTCTCCCTCCCGTACCAGGCGGGGTTCTCGGGCATCTGCTGGAACAGGGAGAAGCTGCCGAACGGGCTCTCGAGCATCGAGGAGCTGTGGGATCCGTCGCTCCGCGGCCGCGTCGGCGTGCTGAGCGAGATGCGCGACACGATCGGGCTCATCATGCTCGCTCAGGGGACGGACATCGCCGGTTCCTGGGGCGACGACGAGTACATGAACGCGATCGACGTCTTCCGCGAGCAGGTCGACGCCGGACAGATCCGCAACATCAAGGGGAACGCGTACCTCAACGACCTGCAGAACGAGGACACCCTCGCGGCGATCTGCTGGTCCGGCGACATCACCCTGATCAACGCCGAGGCCGGCGACAAGTGGGAGTTCGCCTTCCCCGACTCGGGCGGCGCGCTCTGGAACGACACCTTCGTGGTCCCGATGGGCTCCGAGCGCAAGGCCAACGCCGAGGCCCTGATGAACTACTACTACGAGCCCGAGGTCGCCGCCGAGGTGGCCGCCTGGGTCAACTACACCACCCCCGTGGATGGAGCGAAGGACGTCATGGAGAGCATCGATCCGGAGCTGGCCGAGAACCAGCTGATCTTCCCCGACGAGGACACGCTCGCGCAGGCGCACGTGTTCCGGACCCTGACCGCCGCGGAGGAGAAGGAGTACCAGGCCGAGTTCCAGAAGGTGCTCCTGGGCATCTGATGGCGATCGGGACCTTCGCCGAGAGCGGCGCCGACCTCCAGCTGGTCGGGATCAGCAAGCAGTACCCGGGCTTCACGGCCATCGACTCCCTGGACCTCACCATCCCGGCGGGCTCCTTCTTCGCCCTGCTGGGCCCCTCGGGCTGCGGCAAGACGACGACGCTGCGCCTGGTCGCCGGGCTCGAGGAGCCCTCCGCCGGCCGGATCCTCATCGGCGGGCGGGACGTCACCGAGACGAAGACGTACCAGCGGCCCGTCAACACCGTGTTCCAGTCGTACGCGCTGTTCCCGCACATGTCGATCCTCGAGAACGTCGCCTTCGGCCTGAAGCGGCGGAGGATCGCCGACCCCGTCGGCAAGGCGCACGAGGCGCTCCGCCTGGTCGAGCTCGACCACCTCGCCCAGCGCCGCCCCGCGCAGCTCTCCGGTGGTCAGCAGCAGCGGGTCGCCCTCGCGCGCGCGCTCGTCAACCGGCCCGCCCTGCTCCTGCTCGACGAGCCGCTCGGCGCCCTCGACCTCAAGCTCCGCCGGCAGATGCAGCTGGAGCTCAAGTCGATCCAGGAGGAGGTGGGCCTCACCTTCCTCCACGTCACGCACGACCAGGAGGAGGCCATGACGATGGCCGACACCGTCGCGGTGATGAACAAGGGCAGGATCGAGCAGATGGGCGCGCCGGAGGAGCTCTACGAGCTCCCGCGCACCGCGTTCGTCGCGAACTTCCTCGGCCAGTCCAACCTCTTCACGGGTGAGGTGGTCGGCAGCACCGACCGCGCACTCACCGTCGACGCGGGCGGGCACCGGATCGTCGTGCCCGTCGCCCGCTGCGCCCGCACGAGCGGGGAGATCACCGTCGGCGTCCGCCCCGAGAAGCTCCTGCTGCTGACGCAGGAGCCGCCGTCGGACTCCGGCCGGAACGTGCTCGGGCCCGGCCGCGTGGTCGACGTCTCCTTCAGCGGGGTCAGCACCCAGTACACGATCCGGATGCCGGGCCTGGGCCCGGTGGTCGTCTTCGCGCAGAACATGGTCTTCGGGCCGGTCGTCGGCGAGGGAGCGGAGGTGTGGGTCGGCTTCAGCACCGAGCACGGCTTCGGACTCGCGGACGAACCGGGCTCGGTCCCGCGCTTCGAGGCGGACGACTCCACCAGCGCCATCGCCGTGCAGCGCCGGGGGCTCCTGGCCGGTCGCAGCGGGGGAGCGTAGGCATGGCCTTCGCCGCCTTCGCCACGGGGCAGGCGGATCCTCAGGACGCTCCGGTCCGCCGGCGGTCGACGATCGCGCTGGTCCTGCTGCTGCCGGGCATCGCCTACATGCTGCTGTTCTTCCTGGCGCCGCTCATCTCGCTCGTGCTCACGTCCTTCCAGGCCGAGGTGCCGGACGGGGACATCGGCGAGTACGCCCCCGGCTTCGCCTGGCAGAACTACCTCGTGGTGATGGGCGACTACTGGCCGCACGTGCTCCGCTCCTTCGGCTACGCGCTGATCGCGACGGTGCTCGCGCTGGTGATCAGCTACCCGCTGGCCTACTTCATCGGAGTGAAGGCGCGGCCCTGGCCGCTGCTGCAGAACCTGCTCCTCACGCTGGTGATCGCGCCCTTCTTCATCAGCTTCCTGCTCCGGACGCTGGCGTGGAAGCAGATCCTCGCGGACGAGAGCCCGCTCGTGCAGGCGCTCAAGGCCGTGGCGGTCCTGCCGAGCGACGGCCACCTCACGGGGACGCCGATCGCCGTGATCTTCGGCATCACCTACAACTTCATCCCGTTCATGACGCTGCCGCTGTACACGACGCTCGAGCGCCTCGACGTGCGCTTCCTGGAGGCAGGGTCGGATCTCTACGCGCACCCCGCCTCCGTGTTCTGGAGCGTGACCGTCCCCCTGTCGATGCCGGGCATCGTCTCGGGCACGCTGCTGACGTTCATCCCCGCGGCTGGCGACTACATCAACGCGAGCCGGGACTTCCTCGGCTCGTCGCAGACCTCGATGGTGGGCAACGCGATCGAGGCGAACTTCCTCTCGCTCGAGAACTACCCGGCGGCCGCCGCGCTCTCGATCGTGCTGATGGCCGTGATCCTGGTCATCGTCGGCTTCTACGTGAAGCGCAGTGGAACGGAGGACCTCCTGTGACCGCGACGGCCGACCGTCCGCTCGCGAGCGCCCAGGAGGCGCTCGGCGCGCCGCCCCCCGCCCCGGTCCGGGGCCGCCGCCGCTTCCGCGGCCTCGGGCTCGGCGTCTACACGGCGCTGGCGCTGCTCTTCCTGCTCATCCCGATCGGGTACACCTTCGTCTTCTCCTTCAACGACTCGGGGAAGAGCAACCTCGCCTGGCGCGGTTTCACCCTCGACAAGTGGGTGTCGGCCTGGACCAGCGAGGAGGTGATGACCGCCTTCGGGAACAGCCTGCTGGTCGGTGTGATCGCCACTGTGCTGGCCACTGCGCTCGGCACCATGATCGCCATCGCGCTCGTGCGATTCCGCTTCCGGTTCCGGTCGGCGATCAGCCTGCTGCTGTTCCTCCCCATGGCGACTCCGGAGGTGGTGCTCGGAGCCGGCCTCGCCGCGCAGTTCCTCAGCGTGGGCGCCGAGAAGGGGCTGGTCACGATCGTGCTGGCGCACACGATGTTCTGCATCAGCTTCGTCGTGGTCACCGTGAAGGCGCGGGTGGCGAGCCTGGACCCGAAGCTGGAGGAGGCGGGACGCGACCTCTACGCGTCGCCGAACCAGGTCTTCTGGCGGATCACCTTCCCGCTGCTGCTGCCCGGCATCCTCGCCGCGGCGCTGCTCTCGTTCGCGTTGAGCTTCGACGACTTCATCATCACGAACTTCAACTCCGGATCGGTCACCACGTTCCCGAAGTACATCTACATCGCGGCGGCGCGCGGCATCCCGGCGGAGGCGAACGTCATCGCATCGGCGGTGTTCGTCCTGGCGATCCTCGTGGTGGTGATCACGCAGGTCTCCGCGGCGGCCCGGGCGAAGCGCCTCGCGCGCGAGCAGTAGCTCAGGGCGTGCCGGGACGTGCGGTCAGACGTAGGAGGCGCGGATCGCGCCGACCGGGCGCCCGCCGCCCGACACGACCGGGTTCAGCCGCACCAGCACGTCGTTCGCCGCGGTCCGGTCCACCGCGTCCGCCTCGACCAGGAGCTTCAGCGCGACCACGGTCGCGGCGCGGAGGCTCCCGTCGAGGATCTTCAGGGCGACGGTGGTGCCGTCGGGCGAGGCCATCACGAGCACGCCCTCGGCGCCGAGCTTGGCGACCAGGCCCAGGCGCTCGATCACGACGGTGTTGTCCCGGCCCGGGCCGTCGATCGCCCACGCGTTCTCGAGGATCGCGGCCGTGAGGACGCCGGCCTGGCGGTAGAGGCCGAACGGTGAGGCGGGGGAGGAGGACACGATCCGCGAGATGCCCTTCGCCAGCGCGGTCAGAGGAAGGGCGTGCACGGGAGCTCCGCAGCCGTCGATTCCCGAGGCCACGACGCGCTCGCCGGTGAGGCGCTCGATCGTGTCGACGATGTGCTGCTGCAGCGGGTGCGTCCGCTCGAGGTAGTCCTCGGTGCTCCAGCCGTTCTGCACGCAGGCCAGCAGCATCGCCGCGTGCTTGCCCGAGCAGTTCATGTAGAGCGGGTCCGGAGTCGCGCCCGCCCGCAGCAATTGAGCGCGGGTCCCGGAGTCGCCGGGCCAGTCGGCCGGGCACTGCAGGGCGGTGTGGTCCAGGCCGGCGCGGAAGAGCAGGTTCTGCACCAGCGCCACGTGCTGGGGGATGCCGGCGTGGCTCGCGGTGGCGATGACCGCCTCCGCGCCGTACAGCTCGACTCCGGCGGTCATCACCGCGAGGGCCTGGAACGGCTTGAGGCAGGAGCGGGGGAAGACGGGAGCCGTCGGGGTGCCGAGGCTGCGGGCGACGCGGCCCTCGGAGTCGAGGAGGACGGCGGAGCCGGCGTGGCGCGACTCGACGAACCCGGATCGCTCGACGACGGCCAGCTCGACGGACTCGGCGACGGTGAAGGTTCCTGCTGGCATCCCCCCATCCTGCCCGATGCGCCGACCGGTCCCGCGCTCCCGGAGACGCCGAAGGCCACCGGGGAGCGCCTCGGCGCCCGCGGTGGCCTTCGGAGGATCGCGCCTAGAGGGTGGCGAACGCGTCGGCGATGACCGACACGGCGTCGTCGAGCAGCTCGTCGGTGAGGGCGAGGCTCGGCAGGAAGCGGACCACGTTGCCGTAGGTGCCGGCGCTCAGCACGAGGACCCCGTGCTGGGCGGCGTAGTCGATGATCGCCTGGACCGCGACGGCGTTCGGCTCCTTCGTGGTGCCGGCGGTGCCGGGCTGCACGAGCTCCATCGCCATCATCGCGCCGATGCCGCGGACGTCGCCGATGATGTCGTAGCGCTCCTGCAGGCCTCGCAGCGCCGCGCCCAGGCGTGCGCCGATCCGGTCGGCCTCGGCGAGGAGGCCCTCGCGCTCGATGCGCTCGAAGACCGCGACGGCGGCGGCGGCGGCGACGGGGTTCCCGCCGAAGGTGCCGCCCAGTCCGCCGGCCTGCGCCGAGTCCATGATCTCGGCGCGGCCCGTCACGCCCGCGAGCGGCAGGCCGCCGGCGATGCCCTTGGCCGAGAGGACGAGGTCGGGGACGAGGCCGAGGTGCTCGCTGGCGAACCAGGCGCCGGTGCGGGCCATGCCCGACTGGATCTCGTCGGCGACGAAGACGATGCCGTTGGCCGTGCACCACTCCTGCAGTGCCGGGAGGAAGCCGTCGGCGGGGACCATGAAGCCGCCCTCGCCCTGGATGGGCTCGGCGACGAGGCAGGCCAGGGCGGACGCGCCGACGGTCTTCTCGAGGTACGAGATCGCGCGCTGGGCGGCCTCGGCTCCCGACAGGCCGTCGTGGTACGGGTACGAGCTCGGCGCACGGTGGACGTCGCTGGCGAAGGGTCCGAAGCCCAGGCCGTAGGGCAGCGCCTTGAAGTTCATGGCCATCGTGAGGTTCGTGCGTCCGTGGTACGCGTGGTCGAGCACCGCGACGCCGGGGCGGCCGGTGTGCTTGCGCGCGATCTTGACGGCGTTCTCGACCGCCTCGGCACCGGAGTTGACCAGGACGGTCTTCTTGGCGAAGTCGCCGGGGGTGTGCTGGGCCAGCAGCTCCGCGACGCGGATGTAGGGCTCGTACGGAGTGACGGTGAAGAGGGTGTGCGTGAGGCGCGCGAGCTGCTCCGCGGCGGCCGCGACGACGGAGTCGTCGGTGTGCCCGATCGTCGTGACGCCGATGCCGGCGCCGAGGTCGATGAAGCTGTTGCCGTCGACGTCCACCAGGATCGCGCCGTGCGCGCGGTCGATGTAGACGGGGAGCGCGGTGCCGACGCCGGTGGGCACGACGGCGAGGCGGCGCTCGTGCAGGGCCCGGGATCGCGGCCCGGGGATCTCGGTCGCGACGCGCCGCTCCTGGGGGACTGCGGACGTGGGAACCTGGGGGGCGAGCGTGTCTGTCATGGTCCTCGGAGTCTACCCGCGGGGGTTCCGCGTCCAGAGGTCCAGACCGGCGCGACCGGCCTGATCCACCGCCGTCGAGGAGGAGCCCGATGAAGTCCGAGCACGAGTACGCGGTGTCCGTCGTCTGGGAGGGCGACCGGGGCACCGGCACGAGCGGCTACCGCGAGTACGGGCGCCAGCTGACCGTCACGGCGGAGGGCCCGGCGCCCATCCTCGCCTCGGCCGACACGCCCTTCCGGGGCGACGCCGACCGCTGGAACCCGGAGCAGCTGCTCCTCGCGGCGCTCGCGCAGTGCCACCTCCTCTCCTACCTGCACGTGGCGGTCAAGAACGGAGTCGTCGTCACCGGCTACACGGACGACGCGGTGGGCTCGATGCTGCAGGAGGGGGAGAGCGGCCGCTTCACCTCGGTGACCCTCCGGCCCCGCGTCACTGTCGCCGAGGAGTCGATGGTGGCGATCGCCCAGACGTTGCACGCCGAGGCCTCCCGGCTCTGCTTCATCGCGAACTCGGTGAACTTCCCCGTCGCCCACGAGCCGGAGGCGTCCGCGCGCTGAGGCTCAGCGGCGCTCGTGCGGGAGCGCCCGGCGGATGCGCTCGACCGTGGTCGTCGGCGGCGACTCGTTGTACGCACCGGCGAGCTCCTGCCCGGAGAGCGCGTGGACGGCCGCCATCACCTCGTCGGTGGCGTGGCGTCGGGCGCGGCCGGAGTCGGCGGAGCCGTGCCGCGAGAGGTCCAGCGGAGCCCCGAAGCGGACCGTGATCCGGTGCAGGCGCGGCACCCTCGTGCCCACCGGCTGGAGCTCCTGCGTGCCGATCATGCCGACGGGGACCACCGGCGCGCCCGTGGTGAGGGCGAGCCACGCCACTCCGGTGCGGCCCTTGTAGAGGCGCCCGTCGCGGGAGCGGGTGCCCTCGGGGTAGACGGCGAACGCCTCGTCCCGCTCGAGGATCGCCCGGCCGAGGTCCAGCGCCTCCTGAGCGGCCTGGCCGGCGCCTCGCTCGACCGCGACCGCTCCGACGCTCGTGAAGAAGGCGCGCGAGAGGGCGCCCCGCACGCCGGTCCCCGTGAAGTAGTCCGACTTGGCCAGGAACTGCACCGGCCGCGGGGCGAGCAGCGTCAGCACCGGGGAGTCGATGAACGAGAGGTGGTTGGCCGCCAGGATCACGCGTCCCTCGGCCGGGACGTTGTCGCGCCCCTCCACGATCGGCCGGTAGACCAGCCGGCCGACGCCGCCGATGGACAGGCGCGCCAGACGCGCGGAGAGGCCGATCCCCGGGGGAGTCGGCCTCTCGTGGTCGTCGTCGATCCGCATTCCGACGAAGCTACCGGGGCGTCCATGCCGCTCCGGTCAT
Source organism: Rathayibacter sp. AY1A3 (assembly GCF_002930975.1). Lineage (NCBI taxonomy): Bacteria > Bacillati > Actinomycetota > Actinomycetes > Micrococcales > Microbacteriaceae > Rathayibacter > Rathayibacter sp. AY1A3. Next base: position 119,688 of record NZ_PSTO01000002.1, read on the forward strand.
GCGGCGGCTCAGCCGAACTGGGCGAGCGCCTCCTCGATGACCGTCGCGGCGTCGTCGATGAGCTCCTCGCTGATGACCACGCTCGGCATGATCCGCAGCACGCTGTCCCAGCTGCCCGCGTCGAGGACGATCACGCCGTTCGTGGTGGCGTGCTTCAGGATCGCCGTGAGCGCCTCCGGGTACTGCTTCTTCGTGCCCGGGTGGACGAGCTCGACGCCCCACATCGCGCCCTTGCCGCGGACCTCGCCCACGACCGCGAAGCGCTCGGCCCAGTCGCCGATCCGCGCCTGCAGCAGGCGCTCGACCCGCTGCGCCTCCTCCAGCAGGCCCTCGGACTCGATCGCCTCGAACGTCGCGAGCGCCGCGGCGGTGGAGACGGGGTTGCCGCCGAACGTGCCGCCGATGCCGCCGGGCTGCACGGCGTCCATGATCTCGGCGCGGCCGGTGACGGCGGCGAGCGGGAAGCCGCCGGCGATGCCCTTGGCCGTCGTGATGAGGTCCGGGACCACGCCGTGGTGCTCGATGGAGTACCAGGTGCCGGTGCGGGCGATGCCGGCCTGGATCTCGTCCGCGACGAAGACGATGCCGTTCTCGGTGCAGAACTCGGACAGGCGGCGGAAGTAGCCCGGCGCCGGGATGATGATGCCGCCGTCGCCCTGGATCGGCTCGACGAAGAGCGCGGCCAGCTCCTGCGCGCCGATGTGGGTGGTGATGTAGTCGATGGTGCGCTCGGCCGCCTCCTCGCCCGTCATGCCCTCGGGGTCGCGGAACGGGTAGCTGATCGGGAGGCTGTAGATCTCTCCCGGGAAGGGGCCCATGCCCGCGCGCTCCGGCCAGGGGCGGTAGGTCATCGCCATCGTGAGGTTGGTGCGGCCGTGGAAGGCGTGGTCGAGCGTCGCGATGGCGCGGCGGCCGGTGAACTTCCGCGCGATCTTGACGGCGTTCTCGACCGCCTCCGCGCCGGAGTTGACCAGGATCGAGTGCTTCTCGAAGTCCCCGGGGGTGATCTCGGCGAGCTTCTCGGCGACCCGGACGTAGTTCTCGTACGGAGTGACGGTGAAGAGGGTGTGCGTCAGCTTCTCGGCCTGCGCGGCGGCCGCCGCGGCGACCGCGGGGTGCGCGTGGCCGATGGTGGTCACTCCGATGCCGCAGCCGAGGTCGATCAGGCGGTTGCCGTCGACGTCGACCAGGACCGCGCCCGACGCGTGGTCCATGTAGATGTTCGCGAGCGTCCCGGCGCCGCGGGAGACGCTGGCGACGCGGCGCTCCTGGAGGGCGACGGAGCGCGGGCCGGGGAGCTCGGTGACGAGCTCTCGGGACTGGGGGACCGAGAATTCACGCATTCCCCGATGGTAGGCCTGGGACCGTTCGAGGTCCCGCACCCAGCGCGTTGCGAGGCGCGCCGTGCAGGATGGAGGCGATCCCCGAACGTCCACCGGCCGCCGCCGGTCACGAAAGGTGCCCCTGTGCGCAGAACCCTCGCGATCCTCGCCGTCCTCGGCGCCTCCCTGAGCCTGGCGGCCTGCACCCCCGGGGAGCCGGATGCAGCGCCGTCCGCCTCCGCCACCCCGCTCGGCTGCGCGACCGAGGGCGAGGCGACCGCCGCGGTGCAGACCAGCGGCGACTTCGCCACCAAGCCGGTCACCGTGTTCCCCAGCCCGGTCAGCGTGGACGCCACCGAGCGCTCGGTCGCGATCGAGGGCACCGGCGAGGAGGTCGCCGAGGGCGACACCGTGCTGGTCGACTACACGCTCTACAACGGGACGAGCGGTGCCGAGTTCTCGGCGAGCAGCTACGCGTCCGGTGGCCGCGCGGCCTTCGAGGTCGACACCGACCAGTACCTCGCCGGCCTCGTGAAGGCCGTCAACTGCGCGACCGTCGGCTCGCGCGTCGTCGCCGTCGTTCCCCCGGCCGACGCGTTCGGCGACGCCGGGCAGAGCCAGTTCGGCATCGCCGCGACCGACTCGATCGTCATGGTGATCGACGTCGAGCAGATCGTGCCGACCGCCGCCGACGGCGAGCCGCAGCCCCCGGTCGACGGCCTGCCGATGGTGGCGCTCGCCGAGGACGGGGCGCCCACCGTCACCATCCCCTCGACCGACCCGCCCGCCGACCTGCAGCTCGCCGTCCTCAAGAAGGGGAGCGGCGCGACCGTGGCCGACGGCGACCAGCTGATCGTGCAGTACCAGGGCGTGGTCTGGGGCACCGGCGAGGTGTTCGACCAGAGCTGGGGGAAGCCCGCTCCCGCCGCCTTCGGCACCGGCGACGTGATCGAGGGCTTCAAGGAGGCCGTGATCGGCCAGACCGTCGGCTCGCAGGTGCTCGTCACCATCCCGCCGTCGAAGGGCTACGGCGACCAGGGCAACCAGAACGCGGGGATCAGCGGGACCGACACCCTCGTCTTCGTGGTCGACATCCTCGCCATCAGCTGACCGGGAGGCGCTGGGCGCTCCGTGCCAGGATGGGCGGATGCGCAGGGTCATCATCCTCGGCTCGACCGGGTCCATCGGCACGCAGGCTCTCGACGTCATCGGTGCGAACCGCGAGCGGTTCGAGGTCGTCGGCCTCGCCGCCGGCTCGAACCGGGCGGCGGTCGCCGAGCAGGCGTCCGCGTTCGGCGTCGAGCACACGGCGTTCGGTGCGGAGGAGGCCGAGCAGCTGATCCGCTCGGTCGACGCGGACGTCGTGCTGAACGGGATCACCGGCTCGGTGGGGCTCGGCCCGACGCTCGCGGCGCTCGAGGAGGGCAGGACGCTCGCCCTCGCCAACAAGGAGTCGCTGATCGTCGGCGGCGAGCTCGTCACCTCGCTCGCCGGTCCCGGCCAGATCGTGCCGGTCGACTCCGAGCACTCCGCGATCGCCCAGGCCCTCCTCGCGGGCGAGCACCGCGAGGTCCGCCGCCTCGTGCTGACCGCGTCCGGCGGGCCGTTCCGGGGACGCGACCGCGCCTCCCTCCGCGACGTCACCCCGGCGCAGGCGCTCGCACACCCGACCTGGGACATGGGCCTGGTCGTCACGACCAACTCCTCCACCCTGGTCAACAAGGGGCTCGAGGTGATCGAGGCGCACCTGCTCTTCGACGTCCCCTACGACCGGATCGACGTCACCGTGCACCCGCAGTCGGTGATCCACTCGATGGTCGAGTACGTCGACGGCTCGACGATCGCCCAGGCCTCGCCGCCGGACATGCGGCTCCCGATCTCGCTCGGCCTCGACTGGCCGCACCGCGTCGCCGGGGTCGGCGTCCCGCTCGACTGGACCCGCTCCCACTCCTGGACGTTCGAGCCGCTGGACGAGGAGGCGTTCCCCTCGGTCCGGCTCGCGAAGCGCGTCGGGGAGGCGGGCGCCTCCTACCCGGCCGTGTTCAACGCGGCGAACGAGCAGGCCGTGCAGGCGTTCCATGCCGGGCGGATCGGCTACCTCGACATCCTCGAGACGGTGGAGGCGGTGGTCGACGCGCACAGCGTCGACGGCGCGCTCACCCGCGAGTCGCTGGCCGCGGCGGAGGAGTGGGCGCGCCGCACGGCGGACGAGCGGATCGCCGGAGTCTGACCAGGGGTCATCCGGACGGGCTCCGTCTCCGCGGATCCGTGTCGGCGGACGTCGCGCCGCCGATCCGCTCGCTCGCGGAGTTCATCGGATCCGTGCAGGCGCACCCCAGCGTGGACGGGCGGGCCCGGCCTACAGTGTGTCGGTGGAATCCGTGCTGCTCTTCGTCCTCGGCGTCGTCATCATCGCCGTCGGCGTCGCCCTCTCCATCGCCCTGCACGAGGTCGGGCACCTCCTCCCCGCCAAGCTGTTCGGGGTCAAGGTCACGCAGTACATGATCGGGTTCGGGCCGACCCTCTTCTCCCGGCGACGCGGCGAGACGGAGTACGGCGTCAAGGCGATCCCGCTCGGCGGCTACATCGCCATGATCGGCATGTACCCGCCGAAGCACCCGGGGGACCGGCCCACGGAGTCGAGCACCGGCTTCTTCAACGGCCTGGCGTCCTCCGAGGCCCAGCTCGAGGAGCCCCGGCGCGGCGCCTACGCCACGATGATCGACGAGGCCCGCGCCGCCAGCGCCGAGACGATCGGCGACGGCGAGGACCACCGCGCGTTCTACCGGCTCCCCGTGTGGAAGCGCGTGATCGTCATGGCCGGCGGCCCCTTCATGAACCTCGTGATCGCCACGGTCCTCTTCACCGTCCTCCTCTGCGGCATCGGGATCCCGCAGAGCACCAGCACCCTCGCCGCGGTCTCGCAGTGCGTGGTCCCGGAGTCGCAGCGCGCGACCGCGACCTGCACCGCCGATGACCCGCTGGCACCCGGAGCCGCGGCGGGCCTCCTGCCGGGCGACACGATCACGGCGATCGACGGCACTCCGGTGAGCACCTGGAACGACCTGACCCCGATCATCCAGCGCTCCGCGGGCGTCCCGCTCAGCGTGTCCGTCCAGCGCGACGGCGCCCCGCTGACCCTCACGATCACCCCCGCCGAGAACGAGGTCGCGGTGACCGACGCGAACGGCGCCCCCGTCACCGACGCCTCCGGTGCGATCGAGACGCAGACGGTCGGCTTCATCGGCATCTCGCCCACATCGGCCCTCGCGCAGCAGCCGGTCACCGCGGTGCCCGAGACGGTCTGGTCGAACATCACCAGCGTCGCCCATGTGATCCTCAACCTGCCGCAGCGCCTCATCGACGTCGCCCGGGCGGCGTTCGGCTCGGAGGCGCGCGATGCCAACGGCCCGATCAGCGTCGTCGGAGTCGGCCGGATCGCGGGCGAGATCGCCGCCTCCGACCAGCTCCCCGTCGTGTCGAAGGTGCAGACGATGGTCGGCGTCCTCGCCTCGCTCAACGTCGCCCTCCTCGTCTTCAACCTGGTGCCGCTGCTCCCCATGGACGGCGGCCACATCGCCGGCGCCCTCTGGGAGGGCCTGCGCCGCCGGATCGCCAAGCTCTTCGGACGCCGCGACCCCGGCCCCGTCGACATCGCCCGCCTGCTCCCGCTCACCTACGTCGTCGTCCTCGTCCTCGGCGGCATGAGCGCCCTCCTCATCTACGCCGACATCGTCAAGCCGATCACGCTGTTCTGAGTTGGATTCCACGCCGGGCCTCGCCCGGCGTGGCGCGGTCGGCTTCTCGGGGTGGGGGCGTGGGTGGAGCGGGGTGCGGACGGCTGGAGCGAATCGCTGGGACGCGATTCACCCGTTCGCCTCAGGGGTGGCAGGGCGGTCCCTGCCCGGCGTGGTGCGGTCGGCTCTGCGAGGTGGGGTGTGGATGGAGCGGGGTGCGGGCGGCTGGGGCCGGTCGCTCGGACGGGATCGGCGGTTCGGCTCGGGAGCGAGGCGACCGCGGATCGTCGTGCGGTCTCGGGCTGAGAGCAGGTGCGGTGGACGGGTTCCGAGGCGCGCAGGAGGGGCGGCGGCTGGGAAGGTGCGGCGAGCGGACGAGGGGTCCCGCGGCGCGCGTACGATGGGGCGCGTGCCAGCAGTGAATCTGGGTCTTCCCAAGGTCCCCATGACCCTCGCCCCCCGCCGCAAGTCCCGCCAGATCAAGGTGGGCAAGGTGCTCGTGGGCGGTGACGCGCAGGTCAGCGTCCAGTCGATGTGCACCACACCGACGACGAACATCAACGCGACCCTCCAGCAGATCGCCGAGCTCACCGCGTCCGGCTGCGACATCGTCCGCGTCGCGGTGCCGAGCCGCGACGACGCGGAGGCGCTGCCGATCATCGCCAAGAAGAGCCAGATCCCGGTCATCGCCGACATCCACTTCCAGCCCAACTACGTCTACGCCGCGATCGACGCCGGCTGCGCCGCGGTCCGCGTGAACCCCGGCAACATCCGCAAGTTCGACGACCAGGTCGGCAAGATCGCCGCCGCCGCGAAGGCCGCCGGCGTCTCGATCCGCATCGGCGTCAACGCCGGCTCCCTCGAGCCGAGCATCCTGCAGAAGTACGGCAAGCCCACCCCCGAGGCCCTCGTCGAGAGCGCCGTCTGGGAGGCCAGCCTCTTCGAGGAGCACGACTTCCACGACTTCAAGATCTCGGTCAAGCACAACGACCCCGTCGTCATGGTGAAGGCCTACCGCCAGCTCGCCGAGCGCGGCGACTGGCCCCTCCACCTCGGCGTCACCGAGGCCGGCCCCGAGTTCCAGGGGACCATCAAGTCCGCCACCGCCTTCGGCATCCTCCTCGGCGAGGGCATCGGCGACACCATCCGCGTGTCCCTCTCGGCCCCGCCCGCGCAGGAGGTCAAGGTCGGCCTGCAGATCCTCCAGTCGCTGAACCTCCGCGAGCGCAAGCTCGAGATCGTCTCCTGCCCCAGCTGCGGCCGCGCGCAGGTCGACGTCTACACGCTCGCCAACGACGTCACCGCCGGCCTCGAGGGCATGAGCGTCCCGCTGCGCGTCGCCGTCATGGGCTGCGTCGTCAACGGACCCGGCGAGGCCCGCGAGGCCGACCTGGGCGTCGCCTCCGGCAACGGCAAGGGCCAGATCTTCGTCAAGGGCGAGGTCATCAAGACCGTCCCCGAGGCCGAGATCGTCCAGACCCTCATCGAGGAGGCCAACCGCCTGGCCGCCGAGATGCCGGCCGACGACACCTCGACCGGAGCCCCGGTCGTCACCGTCGGCGCGAACTGACGGCGCGGGGCGGATCGACGTGGTCCGCCCCGCACTGCGCCTCGCGCTCGTGGTCGTCGCCGCCGCGCTCCTCGCCTCCGGTGTCGCCGCGCTCCGCAGCGGCCCGTCCTCCGAGGCCGGCGAATGCATCGACAGCCGCACCCCGCAGGACCCCTTCGGCTGCGACCGCTGGGTGCTGACCGCGGCCGAAGGGGAGACCCCGTACACGGCCTGGGTCGAGGACGCCCGCGTCCGCCTCCGCTCCGAGAGCGTCGGGGGTGCGCCGACCCTGGTCGTCGGCACCGGCTGCCTCGTGGTCAGCGCCGCCTACCGGATCGACGACGGCGTGCTGGTCCCCGGCGACGAGGTGACCGGCTCCGACACCTGCTCCGACACGCCGAGCCCCGAGGCCATCCGGCTCAGGGCGCTCCTCTCCGGCCCGATGACGATCGGCGGCACCCCCGACGACGTGCTGCTGGACGGCACGGGCGGAGCGGTCGTCTTCTCGCGGATCCCCGACTGAGGCTCCCGGCGCCCTCGCGAGCCGGGGGAGCGCAGCGGATAGGATCGTCCCTCGTGGTCACCCGTCTCTCGCATCTGTTCGTCCGCACGCTCCGGGAGGATCCCGCCGACGCCGAGGTCGCGGGCCACCGCCTCCTCGTCCGCGCGGGCTACATCCGCCGTCAGGCGCCCGGCGTCTTCGCCTGGCTGCCGCTGGGACTGCGCGTCAAGCGCCGCATCGAGCGGATCATCCACGAGGAGATGGAGGCCGCCGGCGCCCAGGAGGTGCACTTCCCCGCGCTCCTGCCCCGCGAGCCCTACGAGCTCTCGGGCCGCTGGACCGAGTACGGCGACGGCGTGTTCCGCCTGAAGGACCGCAAGGACGCCGACTACATGCTGGCTCCCACGCACGAGGAGTTCTTCACGCTGCTCGTGAAGGACCTCTACTCCTCCTACAAGGACCTGCCCCTGTCGATCTACCAGATCCAGGACAAGTACCGGGACGAGGCGCGGCCCCGCGCGGGCCTCCTGCGCGGCCGCGAGTTCACGATGAAGGACGCGTACTCCTTCGACTACACCGACGCCGGCCTCGACGCGAGCTACCAGCGCCAGCGCGACGCCTACGAGCGGATCTTCGCCCGTCTGGGCCTGGAGTACGTTATCGTGCAGGCCGACGCCGGAGCGATGGGCGGCTCCCGGAGCGAGGAGTTCCTGCACCCCACCCCCGTCGGCGAGGACACCTTCGTCCGGTCGGCGGGAGGGTACGCGGCGAACGTCGAGGCGTACCGCACGCCCGTCCCCGCGGCGCTGCCCGTCGAGGGCCTGCCCGAGGCGCGCGTCTTCGACTCGCCCGACACCCCGACCATCCAGACCCTGGTCGACCTGGCGAACGCGACGCAGCCCCGCCCCGACGGCCGCGCCTGGACCGCCGCAGACACCCTGAAGAACGTCGTCCTCGCGCTCACCGCGCTCGACGGCACCCGCGAGCTCGTGATCGTCGGCCTGCCCGGCGACCGCGACGTCGACCTCAAGCGCGCCGAGGTGGCCTTCGCCCCGGCCGAGGTCGAGGCCGCCACGGCGGAGGACTTCGCGAAGCACCCCGGACTGGTCAAGGGCTACATCGGACCCTGGTCGGCCGAGGGAGCCGTCCTGGGCGAGGAGTCGGCGACCGGCGTCCGCTACCTGCTCGACCCGCGCGTGGTCGACGGCACCGCCTGGATCACCGGGGCCAACGTCTCCGGGCAGCACGTCCTCGACCTGGTCGCCGGCCGCGACTTCCACGGCGACGCCACCGTCGAGGTCGCGGACGTCCGCACCGGCGACGAGGCGCCCGACGGCTCGGGCCCGATCGAGACCGCCCGCGGCATGGAGATCGGCCACGTCTTCCAGCTCGGCCGCAAGTACGCCGACGTCCTCGGGCTGAAGGTGCTCGACGAGAACGGGAAGCTCGTCACCGTCACGATGGGCTCCTACGGCATCGGCGTGACCCGCATCCTCGCCATCATCGCCGAGGCCACCCACGACGACCGAGGACTGCTCTGGCCCGCGAACGTCGCGCCGTTCGACGTGCACGTCATCGCGACCGGCAAGGACGCGGCGGCTCTCGAGCTCGCCGAGTCGGTCGGCGCCTCCCTCGAGGCCGTCGGCCGCGACGTGCTGATCGACGACCGCCCGAAGGTCTCGCCCGGCGTCAAGTTCGGCGACGCCGAGCTGATCGGGGTGCCCGTGATCGTCATCGCGGGCCGAGGAGCGGCCGACGGGATCGTCGAGCTGTGGGACCGCCGGTCCGGCGAGCGCGAGCAGCTCCCGGTCGTCGAGGCGCTCGCCCGACTGGGCGCCTAGACCCGAAACGCCGAGGGCCCCGCCACCGCTTCCCGTGGCAGGCGGGGCCCTCCGTGCGTCGGCAGGATCCGCGGGTGGAACCCCGGGCCGCGTCGGGTACCCTTGAGGGCTGATCCGGGTGAGAGCCCGGCAGGCGAACGACCGCGGTCACCACCGCGGCATCCAAGTGAATAGAGAGAAAGGCCCGCCCGTGGACATCGACCTGAGCGTTCTGCGACTCATGGAGCGCGAGCGCGAGATCCCCTTCGAGGAACTCGTGCAGATCATCGAGCAGGCGATCCTGACCGCCTACCTCAAGCACATCGGCCAGGCCGACGACGCCGACAAGGCCACCGCCGTCGACGCGCGCGTGCACCTCGACCGCAAGACCGGTCACGTCTCGGTCTTCGTGCCCGAGCTCGACGAGGAGGGCGCCGTCGTGGGCGAGGCCGAGGACTCCCCGCGCGACTTCGGCCGCATCGCCGCCTTCGCCGCGAAGCAGGTCATCAACCAGCGCCTGCGCGACATCGCCGACGAGCACGTGCTCGGCGAGTTCAAGGGCCGCGAGGGCGACATCGTCGCCGGCGTCATCCAGCAGGGCCCCAACCCGCGGATGATCCACGTCGACCTCGGCTCCATCGAGGCGATCCTCTCGCCCGAGGAGCAGGTGCCCGGCGAGGACTACAGCCACGGACGCCGCATCCGCGTCTACGTCACGAGCGTCGGCCGCGGACCCAAGGGCCCGTCGGTCCAGGTGTCCCGCACCCACCCGTCGCTGGTGCGCAAGCTGTTCGCCCTCGAGGTCCCCGAGATCGCGTCCGGCGTGGTGGAGATCGTCTCCCTCGCCCGCGAGGCCGGCCACCGCACCAAGATCGCGGTGCGCGCGACCGAGCCCGGCGTGAACGCCAAGGGCGCCTGCATCGGCGAGCTCGGCCAGCGCGTGCGCGCGGTGACCGCCGAGCTCAACAACGAGAAGATCGACATCGTCGACTACTCCTCCGACCTGCCGACCTTCGTCGCCAGCGCGCTCTCGCCCGCCAAGGTGACCAGCGCGTTCGTGATCGACCAGAGCCTCAAGGCCGTCCGGGCGCTCGTCCCCGACTACCAGCTCTCGCTCGCCATCGGCAAGGAGGGCCAGAACGCCCGCCTCGCCGCCAAGCTGACCGGCGCGAAGATCGACATCCAGCCCGATTCGGTGATGGACGGGGAGTGATCCCCGAGCATCGGCCGTGCGGGGGAGCGGTCCCGGAGGGGAGGGAGTAGAGTGGAAGCCGTCAGAACGTGCGTCGGCTGCCGTCTGCGCGCCCCCCGGGCCTCTCTTCTGAGGCTGGTCCTCCACTCGAACGTCCTCGCGGTAGACCCGCGTGCCGTCCGTCCTGGTCGGGGAGCGTGGCTCCACGACACAGCCGACTGCTACGAGCTCGCGGTCAAGCGCCGCGCGTTCGGAAGAGCGTTCCGGACGCGCGAGAGCGTGGACGCGAGCGAGCTGGAGCAGTACATCGCACGATCCGACCGGCTCGGCCCCTCGACCGGAGGGGCCGGAGCAGCGCACGATCACACCATAGAGAACAGGCAGAACGGCCCGTGAACTGATCATGAGCGAAGACTGATGAGCGGCTCGAAATGAGACCCGTCCGTTCGTGACGCCTGCCCCCGTCTTGGGTGCAGGCCCAAGACAGGAGAGAAGTGGCAAAACCACGCGTACACGAGATCGCATCCGAACTGGGTGTCGATAGCAAGGTCGCACTTGCGAAGTTGAAGGAGCTCGGCGAGTTCGTCAAGGGCCCGTCCTCGAGCATCGAACCCCCGGTGGCGCGCAAGCTCCGCCAGGCCCTCCAGGGCCAGGGCGGTTCCTCCGCGGGAGCGTCGGCGACCCCGGCCGCCCCCGCCGCCGGCGCCCGTCCCGGGGCCCCGCGCCCCTCCGGCGCGCGTCCGTCCGCGCCCACGCCCGGACCGGCCAAGCCGCCCGCTCCGGCGCCGGCACCGCCGATGTCGGTCGCCGAGCGCCAGGCCCAGGCTCAGGCCGCCCAGGAGGCCGCGGCCGCTCAGCGCGCTCAGGCAGCCAAGGACGCGCCCGCCGAGGCCGCCGCTCCGGCTCTTACCGAGGCCCCCGCGGCTCCGGCCGCCGCCGAGAAGCCGGCGTCCGGCGCGACCCCCGGCGGACCCAAGCCCGTGACCCCGCGTCCGGCTCCCGCCGCGAACACCCCGCGCCCCGGCGGCGCCTCGGGCGGCTCCAACCGCCCCGGCGGCACCCCGCGCCCGGGCAACAACCCGTTCGCCAGCAACCAGGGCATGGGACAGCGTCCCGCCGCCCCGCGCCCCGGCAACAACCCCTTCGCCAGCTCGCAGGGCATGGGATCGCGTCCGACCCCGGGCAACATCCCCCGCCCGGCTGCTCCGCGCCCCGGCGCGCCCCGACCCGGCGGACCCGGCATGGGCCAGCGCCCCGCCGGCTTCGGCCAGCGTCCCGGCGGACCCGGCGGCGGAGCAGGACGTCCCGGCGGTGCCGGTCGTCCGGCCGGCGGCGGCTTCCAGCGCCCCGGCGGCGCTCCCGGTGCCGGTGGCGGCTTCGCCCCTCGTCCCGGTGGCGGCGGCGGTCGCGGTCGCGGCCCCGGCGGTGGAACCGCAGGAGCCTTCGGTCGCGGTGGCGGCAAGAGCAAGGCCCGGAAGTCCAAGCGCACGAAGCGTCAGGAGTTCGAGCTCAGGGAGGCCCCGTCGCTCGGCGGCGTCAGCGTCCCCCGCGGCGACGGCAGGACGGTCATCCGTCTGCGCCGCGGCGCGTCGATCTCGGACTTCGCCGACAAGATCGAGGCCATGACCGGCGTGCCGGTGCCCCCCGGCAACCTGGTCACCGTCCTCTTCGCCCTCGGCGAGATGGCGACGGCGACCGAGTCGCTCGACGAGGCCACCTTCGAGGTGCTCGGCTCCGAGCTCGGCTTCAAGATCCAGGTCGTCTCGCCCGAGGACGAGGACAAGGAGCTCCTCGAGGGCTTCGGTCTCGACCTCGAGCAGGAGCTCGACGACGAGACGGACGAGGACCTCGAGATCCGTCCGCCGGTCGTCACCGTCATGGGTCACGTCGACCACGGAAAGACGCGCCTGCTCGACGCGATCCGCAACGCCAACGTCGTCGCCGGCGAGGCGGGCGGCATCACGCAGCACATCGGTGCGTACCAGGTCGTCGCGGAGCACGAGGGCATCGAGCGCCCGATCACCTTCATCGACACCCCGGGTCACGAGGCGTTCACCGCCATGCGAGCCCGCGGTGCCCAGGTCACGGACATCGCGATCCTCGTGGTCGCGGCGGACGACGGCATCATGCCGCAGACCATCGAGGCGCTGAACCACGCCCAGGCGGCCAACGTGCCGATCGTGGTCGCGGTGAACAAGGTGGACAAGCCCGACGCCAACCCGGCCAAGGTGCGCCAGCAGCTCACCGAGTTCGGGCTCGTCGCCGAGGAGTACGGCGGAGACGTCATGTTCGTCGACGTGTCGGCTCGCGCGGGCACCGGCATCCAGGACCTCCTGGACGCCGTGCTGCTCACCGCGGACGCCGGTCTCGACCTGCGCGCCAACCCCAACAAGGAGGCGCGCGGAGTCGCGATCGAGGCGAAGCTCGACAAGGGACGCGGTGCGGTCGCGACCGTGCTCATCCAGTCGGGAACGCTGCGCGTAGGAGACGCGATCGTCGCCGGAACGGCTTACGGCCGCGTCCGTGCGATGGCGGACGAGAACGGCAACGCCGTCCTCGAAGCCGTGCCGTCGCGTCCGGTGCAGGTGCAGGGACTCTCGTCCGTGCCCCGCGCCGGCGACACCTTCCTCGTCACCGAGGAGGACCGCACGGCCCGTCAGATCGCCGAGAAGCGCGAAGCCGCTCAGCGCAACGCCCTGCTGGCCAAGGCCCGCAAGCGCATCTCGCTCGAGGACTTCACCCGTGCTCTCGAGGAGGGCAAGGTCGAGTCGCTCAACCTCATCATCAAGGGCGACGTGTCCGGTGCCGTCGAGGCGCTGGAGGAGTCGCTCGTCAAGATCGAGGTCGACGACTCGGTGCAGCTGCGCATCATCCACCGCGGTGTCGGTGCGATCACGGAGTCGGACGTCAACCTCGCGACGATCGACAACGCGATCATCGTGGGCTTCAACGTCCGCCCCGACCCGAAGGCCCGCGAGCGCGCTGCTCGAGAAGGAGTGGACATCCGCTTCTACTCGGTCATCTACAACGCGATCGAAGAGGTCGAGAACTCGCTCACGGGCATGCTCAAGCCCGAGTTCGAGGAGGTCCAGTCCGGTGTCGCCGAGATCCGCGAGGTGTTCCGCTCCTCCAAGTTCGGCAACATCGCGGGTGTCATCGTCCGCTCCGGCACGATCACCCGCAACTCGAAGGCGCGCGTCATCCGTGACGGCGTCGTGGTCGGGGACAACCTGGCCATCGAGTCGCTGCGTCGCTTCAAGGACGACGTCACGGAGGTCCGTACGGACTACGAGGCCGGTATCGGACTCGGAAAGTACAACGACATCCAGATCGGCGACGAGATCGAGACGATCGAGATGAAGGAGAAGCCGCGAGGCTGATCCGCTCCACTGGAAGGCCCGGGTCCGCCCGGGCCTTCCGGCGTCTCACGGCGCTGTTCGTGCGGGATCGGGAGGGGACTCTCGTCCTCTCGCGCCCTGCGGGAGGAATCGGGGGCCGCCCGTGTCCCGGAGGTGCGCACCCTCCAGCGTGCGCTTCCGCACCTCCGGGCGTGGGAGGCCGGCCCCGATCAGGCGCTCCTGTCTCGGTGGGTGCGCCCGCTGAACGAGCAGCTCGCGAGCAGCGAGCCTGCGGGCGATGTCCGGCTCCCGATCCAGCACCTGAGCCTTCCCGCCCCCCGGTCCCCGAGGATCAGGGAGCCGCGAGAAGGCACCCCACCCGCGCCGTCGATGACGCGCGGTCGAGGGGCATCACGCCCCAGAAGCAAGGCCCCCTCGGACGCGACCGGTCGTCCGGGCGGAGAGTGGTTGAATGGCGAGCTGAACGGTTCGCCGAGAGAGATGTGAGGACCAGCCATGGCAGATCCGGCCCGGGCGAGGAAGCTCGCCGAACGTATCCAGGTGATCGTCGCGAAGCGGCTCGAGCGCGGTCTCCGCGACCCGCGCCTCGGCTTCGTCACCATCACCGATGTCCAGGTGACCGGCGACCTGCAGCACGCCTCGGTGTTCTACACGGTCTACGGCACCGATGAGGAGCGCGCCGATTCGGCCGCGGCCCTCAAGGCCGCCACCGGCATGCTCCGCACCGAGGTGGGCAGGAACATCACGTCCCGGCTCACGCCGTCGCTCGAGTTCATCCTCGACGCGGTGCCCGAGAACGCGAAGCACATCGAGGATCTGCTCGCCGCCGCGCGCAGCCAGGACTCGCAGGTGCAGTCGCTCGCCGCTCAGGCGGACTACGCCGGCGAGGCCGACCCCTATGTGAAGCCCCGCGAGGACGACGAGGACTAGGCGCCGAGCCCGAACACCGCGGAGCCCGTGGCGACGTCGACCGATTCCAGGACGACGACGACACGGGCTCCCGGCGTGAGCGGGGCCGGGACGTCGACGGTGATCTCCGGGTCGAGCAGCTGGACCGAGGAGCGGGTGCGAGCCGAGGAGACGACGATCCCGCTGAAGGAGGCTCCTTCGCGGCCGCGGAGGACGGCGGCCTCGACGATCGCGGTCGCCGCACGGGAGGCGGCTCCGGCCCGGCGGTCGCTCGCGGCGAGGAGCGGCGGGAGCAGGGGCAGCGCCTCGCGCAGCTGCGACGGGATCGGTCCGCCCCGGGACACCGCGAGGCAGACGGCGAGGCCGAACCGGTCGACCAGGCGCCGCAGCGGCGCGGTGACGTGCGCGTACGGCGCGGCGAGGGCCGCCTGCTCGGGATGCTCCGGCGGGGCGCCGTCGAAGGCGGTGTAGCCGGCGCCGCGGAACAGGCTCGCCGCGGCGTACATGATGGCGAGCTGGGCGGGGTCGGCGGTGTCGAGGCGGCGCAGGTAGGCGCCGTAGGCCTCCTCCTCGGGCCACGGGATGCCGAGCGCCGCGGCTCGGGAGCGGAAGGCCGCGACGGTGGCGGGGTCGGCCTCGGGCATGGTCCGGAGGATGCCCACCCCCGCGTCGAGCATCATCGTCGCCGCTGCCATACCGGTCAGCAGCGAGACCTGGGCGTTCCAGCCCTCGACGGCCGGGGGAGCGCGGCGCTCGACCCGGTAGCCGCCGTCGGCGGCGACGATCTCCTCCTCGGGCAGCGTCAGGCTCGCTCCTCCGCGCTCGGTCTCGCGCGCCAGGCGCTCGAGTCCGAACCAGGGGAGGAGGGCGAGGGAGGGGTGCGGATCGCCCGCGTCGACGCTGCGCTGCACGCCCTCGTAGTCGAGCCGGGCCACGCTGCGCACGAGCGCCCGCTCGAGGTGCACCGAGCGCGGCTCCGCCCGCTCGTCGAGGGTCAGCGTCCAGACCAGCGCTCGGCGCGTCTCGTCCGGCAGGAGCGACGCGGTCCCGTCGGAGAGGACCGCGGGGTGCAGCGGGACGCGGCCGTCCGGGAGGTAGTAGGTCTGGCCGCGGCGGCGCGTCTCGGCGTCGAGCGCTCCGCCGGTGCGGACGACCGCGGGCACGTCCGCGATGGCGTAGCGGAGGACGACGCCCTCCGACGTGCGCTCCAGGTGGAGGGCCTGGTCCAGGTCGAGCGAGCCGGGCGGGTCGATCGTCACGAAGGGGAGGTCCGTCCGGTCGACGCGGTCCTCGTCGTCCGCTCCGGCGTCCGCGTGCTCGGCCTCGGCCAGCGCGGCCGGCGGGAACGGGCCGGGCAGGTCGTTCTCGACGCGGACCGCGGCGAGGGCGCGCTGGACGTCCTGGGCGAGGTCGACGTCGAGGGCGCGCTCGACGGCGGCGTCGGGGCGGGGGAGGCGGAGGCGGCGACCGGTCACGGCGCCGACCCTACCCGCCTCCTCCGACGCGGACGGCGGTCGACGGGCCCTCAGGAGCCGGGGAGGAGGTAGCCGTCCTCCGGGCCGCCCGTCGCCAGGCCGTCGGCGAGGAGCCCGGCCAGGGCGCGACCGCGCTGGTCGGCGTCCGGCCAGAGAGACTCCACCTCGGCCGCGGTGACCGGGCCGTGCGCCGCGCGCAGCTCGGCGAGGATGAGGCCGCGGACCTGGCGGTCCGAGCCCTCGAACCGCTTCTGCTTCGCCTTCACGGGCCCGGTGTGCTCGGGGTACCCCTCCGCCCGCCAGCGGCAGAGGTCGCGGATCGGGCACTCGTCGCAGCGCGGAGCGCGGGCGGTGCAGACGATCGCCCCCAGCTCCATCGCGCCCGCGTTGAAGGCCGCCGCCTCGGAGAGCGACTCGGGCAGCAGCGCCGACATCGCAGCGAGGTCGGCCCTCGCGCGGGGCGGACCGGGCTCCGCCGCTCCGTCGACCGCGCGCGCGAGGACCCGGCGGACGTTGGTGTCGACCACGGGGTGCCGCCTCCCGTAGGCGAACACGGCGATGGCGCGGGCGGTGTAGTCGCCGATGCCGGGCAGTGCGAGGAGGGTCTCGACGTCGTCGGGGACCACGTCGCCGTGCTCCTCGGCGATCGCCACGGCGCAGGCGTGCAGTCGCAGGGCCCGCCGCGGGTAGCCCAGGGACTGCCAGGCGCGCACCGCCTCGCCGGGCGGGACGGCGGCGAGTGCGGAGGGTGTCGGCCAGCGCTCCAGCCACTCCGCCAGACGCGGGACGACGCGGACCACCGGGGTCTGCTGCAGCATGAACTCGCTGACGAGCGTGCCCCAGGCGGGGAAGCCCTCGCGGCGCCACGGCAGGTCGCGGGCGCTCGTGCGGAACCAGGCGGTGATCGCGTCGGCGAGAGGGTCGGAGGGCATCAGCCCACACTAGGCGGCGGCGCGTATCGTGGGCGGATGACCAGGTGGGCTCCGCAGAAGGCCGATGTGCTCGACGCTCTCGCGGCGGAGGTGCTGCACAACTACGGGCGCGGACGGGTCAAGGTCGGGATCGACGGCGACGACCCCGCGGTGAGCGCGGCGTTCGCGCTCGACCTCGCGGAGGCGCTCCGCCGGGCCGGCAAGGACGCGATCGTCGCGCACCTCGCCGACTTCCGACGTCCCCGCGCCGATCGGGACGACCCCGCCGTGCCCGAGGAGCAGCGCTCCTACGCGGCCGGGTACGACTACGAGCTCCTGCGCCGCGTCCTGCTCGATCCGTTCACCCTCGGCGGCAGCACCGGGTTCGTGCTCGCGGGCTTCGACGCAGTGCGCGACGAGGCGCGGCAGGCGCGCTGGCGGACCGCCGGCCGCGACGCGGTGCTGCTCGTCGACGGCGAGTTCGCCCTCCGGCCGGAGCTGCGCGGCGCGTGGAGCACCAGCATCCGCCTCGACACGCAGGAGCCGCCGGTGGACGCGGCGTACCGCGCCACGACGGACCCGCGCCGGCTGGCGGGGATCCTCGTCGACATCCGCGATCCGGAGCAGCCCCGGCGCCTCTTCGCCGACTCCTGCTGAGCCTCGGGACGGAGGCCGCCGCCGCGGGCGGCGTCCGTCCGACAGGGCCGCGGGCTCAGACCAGGGCGGCGCGGCGCACGACCTCAGCCGGCGGCACGAAGGCGCCCGCCCGCTCGACCTCGTGCACCAGGTCGACCAGCAGCTGGTTGACCGGTGCCTCGCGCCCGCCGCGGTGAGCGGTGCGGACCACGGCCCCGGCCAGGTGGTCGATCTCGCTCGGCACTCCGCGGCGGACGCTCTGCAGCGTCGACCCGGGGTTCGGCACCTCGCCCATCCGCGCGGCCATCCGGCGGGGGAGCAGCTCGACCAGGGGCAGGGGAGCGGCGGCCAGGGCGCGGACGGACGTGTTCGAGAGTCCCTGCAGCGAGCCGAAGCGGACGCCCGACGCGAGGCCCGTCCGGGCGGCCTCGCGCATCGACCGGGCGAGGACGCGCCGCAGCCCCGGATCGTCGATCGTCTCCTGGACCGAGAGCCCGGTGATCGCGGGCAGGGCATTGACCTCGTTGATCAGCAGCTTCGTCCACTGCGCTCCGGTGAAGTCGTCGGTGACGGCGGTGGGGACCGCCTCGCCGAGCACGGCGGCGGCCCGTCGGACGTCGTCGTCGGCCGGGCGGCCGGGGACGCCGAGCGTAGTCGTGGCAGGAGCCGTGACGGTGACCCGGCCGGGTTCGAGGTGGCTCGCGGCGAAGAGGGCGAGAGCACCCACGAGCCGGGCGTCGCGCACCTGCCGGGCCGCCGCGGTGAGTCCGTCCAGTCCGTTCTGGACGACGACGACGAGAGTGCCGTCGACCGTGCGGCGGTTGGTGCGCAGCGCGTCCTCGGCGTCCTGCGCTTTCGTGCAGACGAAGGCGAGATCGGGCACGAGGTCGAGGGACTCGCCGCAGCGGACCCAGGCGGTGTGCTCGCCCCACGCCCCGTCGAGCCGGATCCCCGACCGGCGGATCGCGGTGAGGTGGTCGCCTCGGGCGGTGACCTCGACGTCGTGCCCGGCGCGGTCGAGAAGGGCGGCGATGGTGCCGCCGACGGCGCCTGCTCCGAGTACTGCGATCCTCATCCGGACAGCCTAGGACGGGCGGGCGAGGGCTCCGGCTCCACCCCGGGGGTACTCCCGATCCGTCCGTGTATCCTCGCACCCGTGCTCGAGACCCCCGCCCCGGCTCCGAACGGGATCCTCCTGCTGGACAAGCCCGGCGGCATCACCAGCCACGACCTCGTCTCGCGGACCCGCCGCCGCGCGGGGACCCGCAAGGTCGGCCACGCGGGGACGCTCGATCCGATGGCGACCGGGCTGATGATCCTCGGTCTCGGCCCCTCGACGCGCCTGCTCACCTACCTCGTCGGCCTCGACAAGCAGTACGAGGCGACGATCCGGCTGGGCTCCTCCACCACCACCGACGACCAGGAGGGCGAGGTGCTCGCCTCGGCGGAGCCCGCCCTCGTCGCGGCCCTCGCCCCGGAGTCGGTGTCCGACGCGATCGCGGCCCTCACCGGAGCGATCGAGCAGGTCCCGAGCACGGTCAGCGCGATCAAGGTGGACGGCCGCCGCGCCTACGCCCGCGCCCGCGACGGCGAGGAGGTCGTGCTCGCCTCCCGCCCTGTGACCGTCTCGGAGTTCGCCGTCCTGGCGAGCCGCCCGGTCGAGGGGTTCCTCGACCTGGACGTGCGCGTCACCTGCTCCTCCGGCACCTACATCCGCGCGCTCGCCCGCGACCTGGGCGCGTCCCTCGGAGTCGGCGGCCACCTGACCGCGCTGCGGCGCACCGCGGTCGGCCCCTTCTCCGTGGCCCAGGCCGGCGAGATCGACGAGCTCGACGTCCCCGCCGCGCTCCTGCCGCCCACGCTCGTGGCGGGCGAGCTGTTCCCCCTGCTGCGCCTCGACGCCCAGGAGGCGGGCGATCTCGCGAACGGCAAGCGCATCCCGGCCCCGGAGGCGGTGGCGGGCGCGAAGGGCCTCCTCGCCGCGGTCGGCCCGGGGGAGCGGCTGATCGGCCTCGCCGAGCGGCGCGGCACCCAGCTCAAGAGCGTCGTCAACTTCCCGACCGAGGACCTGCGGACGGCCGCCTCGTGATCGAGTGGTTCACGATCCTCCAGGTGGGGATCGCCGTCGCGGCCGGCCTTCTCTGCCTCGTGCTCGGGCTGCTCGCCCGCCGTCCCTCGGACGTCTCGGTCGGCGCGACGGCGATCGTCGAGCTGCTGCTGATCGTCCAGCTGGCGGTCGCGATCGTGTCGCCGCTGGTCGGCAACCGCCCGTCGGGGAGCCTGCCGGAGTACTACATCTACCTGATCTCGGCGCTGCTCCTGCCGCTCGCGGCCGGGTTCTGGGCGCTCATCGAGCGGAGCCGCTGGAGCACCGTGATCCTGGGCGTCGCCTGCCTCTCGATCGCGGTCATGGTCTACCGGATGCACCAGATCTGGTTCTTCCAGAGCGCCTGATCGGGCCCGCCACCGGGCCCGGCCCGGCGAGCGCCTAGCATGGACGTGCGATGTCGAAACCAGCCAGCGATGCGTCCGGACGGGCCGCTCACGACCCCTCAGTCCCCTCGGCCCCCGGGAGCGGAGAGCCGACCCGTTCCGCCCGCTCGCGCGGGATCGGCAGCCTCCTGGTCGTGGTCTACGGGATCCTCGCGCTCGCCGCGACGGGGCGCTCCGTCTTCCAGATCATCGACCGGTTCGACGAGGCGCCGCTGGCGTTCTCGCTCTCCGCGCTCTCGGCCGTCGTGTACATCGTCGCGACGGTCGCCCTGATCGTCCCGGGCCGCGCCTGGCAGCGCGTCGCGTGGGTGACGATCACCTTCGAGCTGGTGGGCGTGCTCGTGGTCGGTGCGCTCAGCCTCCTCGCTCCGCGGCTCCTCGGGCTCGCGAGCGCCGACCCGTTCGGGCGCCAGTCGACGGTGTGGGCGGCCTTCGGCGCCGGCTACCTGCTCATCCCGCTCGTCCTGCCCGTGCTCGGCCTCTGGTGGCTCCGCGTGCAGGGGCGGCGCACGCCCCGGGCGGCCGCCTGATGCGCGTCGAGACCCGCCCCGGCGACCTGGCCGGGATCGGACCCTCCGCCGTCACGATCGGCAAGTTCGACGGCGTCCACTCCGGGCACCGGGCCGTCATCGGCCGGCTGCACGAGCGGGCCCGCGAGCAGGGGCTCGCCGCCGTCGTCGTCACCTTCGACCGCAATCCGCTCAGCGTGATCGCGCCGGAGAAGTGCCCGCCCGTCCTGGTCGGCAACGAGCAGAAGCTCGAGCTCCTCGCCGGGACCGGCGTGGACGCGACGCTGCTGCTCACCTTCGACGAGGCGTTCCGGGCGCTCTCGCCCGAGCAGTTCGTCGAGCAGGTGCTGGTGGAGGCGCTCGAGGCCCGCGTGGTCCTCGTCGGCTCCGACTTCCGCTTCGGCGCCCGGGGAGCGGGCGACGTCGACCTGCTGCGCGTGCTCGGCGGGCAGCACGGATTCGAGGTGGAGCTGATCGACGACGTGCGGCCCGAGGACGGGCGCCGCGTCTCCTCCACCTGGATCCGCGAGCTGCTGGCCGAGGGCGATGTGGAGCACGCGACGCGCCTGCTCGGGCACGAGCCCGTCGTCCGCGGCGTGGTCGTGCACGGAGCGAAGCGCGGCCGCGAGCTCGGCTTCCCGACCGCGAACCTCTCGCCGGAGTCGCAGGGCCTGATCCCGGCCGACGGCGTCTACGCGGGCCGGCTCACCACCGACGGCGTCACGCATCCCGCCGCGATCTCGGTCGGCAGCAACCCGACCTTCGTCGGAGTGCCGCCCAAGCAGGTCGAGGCGTACGTGCTCGATCAGACGCTCGACACCCTCGACCTCTACGACCGCGTGGTCGACGTGGCGTTCGTCGGCCGGATCCGCGGCCAGGTCGCCTACGAGGGCGTCGAGCCCCTCATCCGCCAGATGAACCACGACGTGGTGCAGGTCCGCGAGGTCCTCGGCATCGACTGAGCGGGATGCCGGCCGCCGCCTAGCAGGGGCCGCGGGCCCGCACCAGCGGGAGAGGTCCCGGGGCCATCGGCGTACCGTGGCCGCATGAGCGAAACCCCCTCCGACTCGGCGCGCCCCCTCGCGCTCGTCACCGGCGCGACCGGCTACATCGGCGGCCGGCTGACGCCGCGCCTCCTCGAGGCGGGCTTCCGGGTGCGCGTCCTGGTGCGCGACCCGCGCAAGCTGGTCGACGTGCCGTGGGCGGAGGAGGTCGAGGTCGCCCAGGGCGATCTCGGCGATCCGGAGTCGCTGGAGGCCGCGGTCGAGGGCGTCGACGTCCTCTACTACCTCGTCCACTCGATGGGCTCGGGCAACGATCACGCCCACTTCGAGGAGGTCGAGAGCCGCGCCGCGCACAACGTCGCCACGGCCGCGGAGTCGGCCGGCGTCGGCCGCATCGTCTACCTGGGCGGCCTGCACCCCGAGGGCCAGGAGCTCTCGAAGCACCTCCGCTCGCGCGCTGAGGTGGGCCGGATCCTTATGGAGTCGGGAGTGCCGACGATCGCCCTGCAGGCGGGCGTGATCATCGGCTCCGGGTCGACCTCGTTCGAGATGGTGCGGCACCTCACCGACGTGCTGCCGTACATGCCCGCGCCGCAGTGGGTGCGCAACTTCATCCAGCCGATCGCCGTGCGCGACGTGCTGCACTACCTGATCGGCTCCGCGTCGCTCGAGGGCGCCACGCTCAACCGCACCTTCGACATCGGCGGGCCCGACGTGCTCCGCTACGGCCAGATGATGAACGGCTACGCGGTCGAGGCCGGGCTCCCGCAACGGCCGATCGCGTCCCTGCCGGTGTTCACCCCGTGGCTGGCCTCGCAGTGGGTCAACCTGGTCACGCCGATCCCGCGCTCGCTCGCGGTGCCCATCATCGCCTCGCTGCAGTACGACTGCGTCGTGCACGAGCAGGACATCCGCGCGCTCATCCCCGACCCCGAGGGCGGGCTGACCTCCTACCGCCGCGCCGTCCGGCTCGCGCTGGGAAAGATGCAGGCGGGCGAGATCGAGACGAGCTGGCAGAACGCGGAGGTCGTCGGCGCTCCCAGCGATCCGCTGCCGAGCGACCCGGAGTGGGCCGGCCACACGGTCTACGTGGACCTCAAGGAGCGCCGCACCCAGGCCGACCCGGCCAAGCTCTGGCGCGTCATCGAGGGCATCGGCGGCACCAACGGCTGGTACTCCTTCCCGCTCGCGTGGGTGATCCGCGGCTGGATGGACCGCCTCGTCGGGGGAGTGGGCCTGCAGCGCGGGCGCCGCGACTCCGCGCGCCTGCACGCCGGCGACGCCCTCGACTTCTGGCGCGTCGAGGAGATCGAGCGGCCGAAGCTCCTGCGCCTGCGCGCCGAGATGAAGGTGCCCGGCGGGGCCTGGCTCGAGATGCGCGCCGAGCCCTCTGGAGACGGCGGCTCGGTCTACACGCAGCGCGCGGTGTTCTTCCCGCAGGGCCTCGCGGGCAGGCTCTACTGGTTCGCGATCCTGCCCTTCCACGGCATCATCTTCAACGGCATGGCCAACCGCATCACGGCCACCGCGGCCGACCTGCCGGACTCCGGCGACGAGCGCTCCCCTGGCGGGCGCCGGGTGCAGCGGTGACAATGGAGGGGTCCGGCGACGGCGAGGCCGCCCGGGACGCCGACGAGAGGAGCACGATGAGCGAACGGTCGAGTACGGACGCGGGGCGCGGACTCCAGCTGGGGAAGGTCCTCTTCATCGGGGACAGCATCATCCAGGCGGGAGCCTGGGGCGAGTGGCTGACGGAGTCGACGGTCGTCGACGAGGGAGTCGGAGGGGCCACCACGGCGGACGTCGTCGCGCGGCTCGCCGAGCTGGTCGCGCAGGAGCCGGACACGGTGGTGCTGCTGATCGGCACCAACGACCTCGCCTGGCACCGCACGACGGAGCACGTCGTGCGCAACATCGAGACGATCGTCGCGACGTTCCGGCGCGACCTCCCGGACGTGCGCATCCTGGTGACCTCGGTCCTGCCGCGCGGACACGAGTTCGCGCCGCAGATCCGCGAGATCAACCGCCACCTGTGGCAGTTCGCGCCCACGGCGCACGCGGGCTACCTCGACCTGTGGCCGGTGCTCGCGGGCGAGGACGGCGGGCTGCTCGAGCAGTACTCGCCGGACGGCCTGCACCTCAACGAGGACGGCTACCGCGCGTGGCGCGAGGCACTGGGCCCGGCGCTCGAGGCGGTCGTGCGGATGCCTCCGCGGACCCGCCCGATCACGCTGCCCTACGACGAGTTCGCGCGGCCGAAGACGGCCTAGCGCAGCACCGTGGAGGGGGAGTCGACCGCAGGGTCGGCTCCCCTTCCGTCATTCCGCGGCCAGGGCGGCCTCGAAGGCCGCGAGGGCGTCCGCGGAGAAGAGGACGAACCGGACCTCGTCGAGTGCGCCGTCCGCGGTCGCCTCGCGGACCGTCTCCACCGCGATGCGCGCCGCGTCGTCCATCGGCCAGCCGTAGACGCCCGCCGAGACGGCCGGGAAGGCGAGCGTCCGCGCACCGAGACCGACGGCGGTGCGCACCGACTCGCGGTAGGCCGAGGCGAGGACGGCGCTGCGGTCCTCCGACCGCGAGTGGACGGGACCGACGGTGTGCACGACCCAGCGGGCGGGGAGGCGGCCGGCGGTCGTGGCGACCGCGGAGCCGGCGGGCAGGCCGTCCGGCAGCTCGGTCCCGCGGAGCCGGCGGCACTCGGCGAGGATCTCCGGTCCGCCCGCGCGGTGGATCGCGCCGTCGACGCCGCCGCCGCCGAGGAGCGACGAGTTCGCCGCGTTCACGATCGCGTCGACGTGCTCGCGGGTGAGGTCGCCGCGCACGGCTCTCAGGGTGGTCACGACTCCTCCTCCAGGCTTCGTCCGAGGGCAGCGATCGCCGCAGGTCCCACGCGGCAGCAGCCGCCGATCAGATCCGCTCCCGCCGCGCGCCAGGAGGCGACCAGCGCGGGGTCGAAGGCCGCGTCGCCTGCCCAGCGACGCTCGACGGCGTCCCACTCCTCGCCGCTGTTCGGGTACACGACGACCAGCTTGCCGGTGACGGAGCGGGCGATGCGGACCGCCTCGGCGACGTCGCCGGGCGGGCAGCAGTTCACTCCCACGCCGACCACCTCCTCGGAGGAGGCGGCGACGGCGAACGCCTCGGCCAGGGGCTCGCCGGCCGCGGTGCGGCCCGAACGGCCGCTCACGCAGATCCAGGCGGGGACCGAGGAGCCCGCGAGTGCCTTCACGACGGCCCGCACCTCCCGCACCGACGGGATGGTCTCGACGGCGAGCAGGTCGGGCCCGGCCGTGGCCAGGGTCTCCAGGCGCGGGCGGTGCCAGGCGGCGAGCTCGCCGACGGTGAGGCCGTCGTCGCCGCGGTACTCGGAGCCGTCGCCGAGGCTCGCACCGAAAGGGCCGACGGAGGCGGCGACCCAGCCGCTCTGCGCGCGCCGGGCCAGGTCGACGCTCTCCCGGAGGGCGCGCTCCGCGAGGCCCGGGGCCAGGCCCGCGGCCGCGAATCCGCTCGCGGACACCTGGTAGCTCGCGGTCACCGCGACCCGGGCGCCCGCCTCGGCGAAGGCGCGGTGCGCGGCGACGACCCGGCCGGGCTCCTCCAGCAGGACCCGGGCGCTCCAGAGCGAGGAGTCCACCGCGGCCCCCTGCTCCTCCAGCTCCGTGCCCAGGCCCCCGTCGAGCAGCAGCGGGCGCACCCGCGCCGCAGCGACGAGGCCGGCGGTCACGAGCGGTTGTTGGAGAGCTCGAAGATCTTCACGAGCTCGGCGATCGCCGCCTCGCGGGCGTCTCCGCCCTCCTCGAACATCGCGGTGATGTGCGTGCGGAGGTGGTTCTCGACGATGAGCTTGTTGAGCGAGCCGAGCGACTTCTGGATCGCGAGGGACTGCGTGACGATGTCGACGCAGTAGTCCTCGTTCTCGATCATCCGCTCGAGGCCGCGCATCTGGCCGCCCAGGATCCGGGCACGGTGCAGCGAGCGCTTCTTGAGGTCCTCGATCACTCCTCCAGCCTACGCGCCGCAGGCGGTACCCGGGCGGGGTATGCGCCCGCCTACGATCGAGGGGTGAGCACCCGCAAGCCGTCCCGCGCGACCGCCGCCCGCTACCCCTCGCGCGACCGCGCCCGCATGGCGCTCGCGCCCGGGATCCTCGGCGCGATCGTGCTGCTGGCCGGGCTCGCCCTCGTCGGCTCCGACGCCTACGACTTCATCCGCTACCCGGTCGCGATCCTCGCGGCGGTCATCGGCTGGTTCGCGATCCAGGCGCGCGCACTCCTCTGGCTGATCGGGCTCGTCCCGGTGCTCGTGCTGTGGAACCCGGTGCTGCCGTTCGCCTTCCCGGACGCGATCTGGTCCTCGCTGAGCCTCGCCGCGGTCGGCGTCTTCGTGGCGGCGGGCCTCGTCATCCGCGTCCCGACCCCGGAATGACGACGAGCGCGACCGTCCGCGCGGCGGAGCGCCGACCGGACCGCCCCGAGGAGTAGACTGGCGGCGCACTCGCACGCCGGGGATGCTGCGACCGGGTCCCAGACCCGTTGCTCGGAGCTCCCGACGGCCACCGGGTGCACCGACGCCCGACGCCTCTCCGGAGGCTATCCGGCGGATGCACGGCGACGGCAGCGCGCGGGAACCCCTCCTCCGCCCCCCGTCACACATCGAGGAGGAGCATGGCTCGCAGCGGCCAGCGTCAGTCCGGTCAGACGCGACGAGCGTCGAACGCCGCCGGGAGCCGACCCCGATCGCGCTCGCGCGGCGTGGACAACGCGGGGATCATCCCGATCCTCGCCCGCCGCGTCCGCGAGGTGGAGGCGAAGGCCCAGACCGGCAAGGTCGGACCGACCAACCGGACGAAGTTCCTGGTGATCGCCCTCCTGATGCGCGAGGAGCGCAAGCGGGTCAAGGTCGATCCCTCGCTCAGCGACGCGCAGCGCGCCGAGGAGATGAAGCGCCTCGACGGCATCGCCACGATCCTGGCCAAGACGGCCGCCCGCGACACCAGCCTAATCGCGCTGCTCGAATCGGAGGCCGGCGTCACGGCGGCCGCGCAGAAGCTCCGCCGCGACTGGCTGCTCGAGGCGGGCGCGGAGCTCAGCCCCGACGAGCTGCTCATCGTGACCGAGCCGGAGCCCAAGCCCGAGGTGCCGGTCAACCAGGTCGTGCCGCAGTCGGTGCGCGCCCGGCAGCTGGCGAACCCCTTCCTCCCGCCGGACTTCTCGATCGCCGAGGCCTCGGCCCCGGCGCCGCGCCGCCGGCTCGACGACTGGGAGCTGCTCGGGCCGCTCTTCAAGGCGTTCGAGTACGGAGCGGGCGGACGGGCCGCGAGCATGGAGCTCCCGGAGCCGCCGAAGCTCGACCGGGTCTCGCCGCGCGCCCGCGAGCTGATGCCGCACCAGGCGCGCTTCATCGAGAGCGCCCGCGAGGGGCACCGCAGCTTCCTGCTCGCCGACGAGCCGGGTCTGGGCAAGACCGCGCAGAGCCTCCTCGCCGCCTCGGTGGTCGGGGCGTACCCGCTGCTCGCGGTGGTGCCGAACGTGGTCAAGATGAACTGGGCGCGCGAGGTGGAGCACTGGACGCCGCAGCGGCGCGCCACGGTGATCCACGGAGACGGCGGCACGCTCGACGCGTTCGCCGACGTGGTCATCGTCAACTACGACATCCTCGACCGGCACATCGGCTGGCTCGGAAGCCTGGGCTTCCGCGGCATGGTCGTCGACGAGGCGCACTTCATCAAGAACCTCCGCTCGCAGCGCTCGCAGAGCGTGCTCGCGCTGGCGTCGAGGATCCGCGAGACCACTCCGGGGCACGATCCGCTGATGATCGCGCTGACCGGCACCCCGCTGATCAACGACGTCGACGACTTCCGCGCCATCTGGCGCTTCCTCGGCTGGATCGACGAGACCAAGCCGGGACCGGAGCTGATGGGCCGCCTCGACGAGACGGGCCTCACCCCCGCCGACACGGGCTTCTACCCGGAGGCGCGCGAGGCCGTGATCGACCTCGGCATCGTCCGGCGCAAGAAGATCGACGTCGCCGCCGACCTGCCGTCGAAGCGGATCGTCGATCTGCCCGTCGAGCTGGACGACGACCTCGGCCGCTCCATCCAGAAGGCCGAGCGCGAGCTCGGCGCCCGCATGCTGCAGCGCTTCAGGGCGGTCACCTCCTCGATCACGCACGAGCTCGACGACGACGAGCGCGAGCGGTTCATCCGCATCGTGGCGCAGAGCGAGCTCGAGGAGTCGAAGTCGGCCAAGACCGGCGAGAACGTCTTCACCATGGTGCGCCGGATCGGCCAGGCCAAGGCGGCGCTGGCCGCCGACTACGCCTCGCAGCTGGCCCGCTCGGTGGGCAAGGTCGTCTTCTTCGCGAAGCACATCGACGTGATGGACCAGGCGGAGGACACGTTCGAGAAGCGCGAGCTCACGTCCGTCTCGATTCGGGGAGACCAGACCGCGGCGTTCCGCCAGACGCAGATCGACGCCTTCAACGAGGACCCGGACGTCTCTGTCGCCGTCTGCTCGCTCACCGCGGCGGGAGTCGGCGTGAACCTGCAGGCGTCGTCCAACGTGGTGCTCGCCGAGCTGTCGTGGACCTCGGCCGAGCAGACGCAGGCGATCGACCGCGTGCACCGCATCGGCCAGGAGGAGCCGGTGACGGCGTGGAGGATCATCGCGGCGCACACGATCGACGCGAAGATCGCGGAGCTCATCGACGCCAAGGCCGGTCTCGCCGCCCGCGCGCTCGACGGCGCGGACGCCGAGACGGCCTCGGCCGACACGGTGCAGCTGGACGCCCTCATGCACGTCCTGCGCGAGGCGATCGGCTGAGCGCACCCGGCCGGGCCGGCTGAGAGCTCAGCCGGTCCGGGCGAGCGGTGCGGCGAAGAAGTCCTTCTCGAACGAACTCGACCGCAGGAACGCGTCCCTCATCGCGGCGCGCTGCCTCGGTGAGGCGTCGCGGGCGGCCTGCTCCGTGAACTCGATCGCCCGCTCGGTGGCCGTCGCGAAGACCGGGTCGCCGTACGTGAGCAGCCAGTCCGCGTAGGGGTGCTCGGGGTGCCCGGAGGCGGCGAGGCGCGACCCGACGTCGGCGTAGAGCCAGAAGCAGGGGAGCAGGGCGGCGACGATCTCGCCGTAGCCGCCCCGCGCGGCGACCGCGAGCAGGTGGTCGGTGTAGCCGCGGGTCACGGGCGCGGGAGCCGCGTCCCTGGTCCCGAGCCGGTCGCGGTGCAGCTGCGCCTCCGCCGCGAGGGCGGACGCCGAGCCCTCGGCCCAGAAGACCTGCTCGGCGGTGGTCGGCGCGCGCTGCGCCGCCACGGCCAGGACGCGGGCGTACTCGGTGAGGTAGAGAGCGTCCTGCTCGAGGTACCACTCGAAGTCCTCCCGCCCGAGGGAGCCGTCGCCGAGGGCCCGCACGAACGGGAGCGCGTCGATCTCGTCGCGGAGGGTCCGGGTCCGCTCCCAGACGTCCGCGCAGAACGCCGGAGGACGTTGCCGGTGGAAGTGGTCGATCGGGCCGTTGCCGGTGCCGACCTCCAGAGCGTCGGCGGCGCGCAGGGCGCCGGTCAGCCACTCCTTGGCCTCCGTCAGCGCCTCGACCAGGGCGTCGGAGGAGGCGTCGCGCCCGGCCAGGAGCGTCGCCATCGCGGACGAGAGCGAGCACCCGGTGCCGTGCGTGTTCGAGGTGGCGACGCGCTCGCCGGGGACCTCGCGCACGAGGCCGTCGGGGGTGACGATCGCGTCCGGGGTGGCGGGGCCGTCGAGGTGGCCGCCCTTCACCAGCACGGCGGCGTCGAGGGCGCGGGCGAGTGCCGCTCCCTGCGCGAGCGCGGCCGGCCAGTCGGAGGCGGTCGGCTCTCCGGCCAGCACGCCCAGCTCGGGGAGGTTCGGCGTCACCAGGTCGGCGCGGCGGAGCAGGTCGCGCACGGCGTCCTCGGCTTCGGGAGCGAGCAGCCGGTGACCGCTGGTCGCGACCATCACCGGATCCACGACCACGACGGGCGGGCGGACCTCGTCGAGCCACTCGGCGACGACTCCGGCGTACTCGGCCGTGGCGAGCATCCCGATCTTCACCGCGTCGATCGTGACGTCGTCGCTCACCGCGTCGAGCTGCTCGCGGAGGAACGCGGCGGGCGGCAGGTGCACGGAGCGGACCCCGTGCGTGTTCTGCGCGACGAGCGCGGTGACGACCGCCATGCCGTAGCCGCCGAGCGCGCCGATCGACTTGAGGTCGGCCTGGACGCCGGCACCGCCGGTCGGATCGGTGCCGGCGATGCTGAGGACACGGGGGACGCGAGCGCCGGCGGTCATCGGTCCCACTCCGCTCGGATCAGGCGGGCGGCCGCCGCGGGGTCGGCGGCCGTGCAGAGCGCCGACACGACCGCGAGGCCGGCCGCACCGGCGAGGCGGAGTGGCCCCGCGTCCGCGGCTCCGACTCCGCCGATGGCGACGCAGGGCAGCGCCGTGGCCGCGGCGAGGGCGGCGAACCCGTCGACACCGAGGGGAGCGGGGTGGTCGGGCTTGGTCGCGGTGGGCCGGATGACGCCGACGCCGAGGTAGTCGACCGTCCCCGCGGGCAGGGCGCGGACGGCGGCGAGGTGCTCGGGGGTGTTCGCGGTGAGCCCGATCACCGCGTCGGGTCCGAGCAGCGAGCGGGCGGCGGTGACGGGGAGGTCGGACTGCCCGAGGTGGACGCCGTGGACGCGGGCGCCCGCGAGGCGGGCGGCGAGGGCGACGTCGACGCGGTCGTCGACCAGCAGGGTCGTGCGCTCGTCGAGGACGGCGGCGACGGCCCGGGTCAGGGCGACGAGCTCGGCGGCGGGGGCGTCGTGATCGCGGATCTGCACGGTCGTGACTCCGCCCCGGACGGCGGCGGCGACCACCGCGGGCACGCCGCGCGGGCCGCACTGGGCGGTGTCCGTGACGAGGTAGAGCGAGAGGTCGAGTCTCATGCGATCCGCGCCCCGGCCTCGGCGTCGGCCGGCTGGAGGGCAGCGAGGGCGTCGAGGAGGCCGACGGCGAAGGACCCGGGACCGCTGCTCGCGGCGGCGGCCCGCTCGGCGGCGAGGCCCCAGACCGCGGAAGCGCTGACGGCCGCGTCGAGCGGGCGGGCGCCCGCGCCGAGGAACGCCGCCATCACGGCGCCGAGCGCGCACCCGCCGCCGGTCACGCGGGTCAGCAGCGGGTGGCCCCCCGTGACCCGGACGATCCGCTCGCCGTCGGTGACGAGGTCGACCGCTCCCGAGACGGCGACCACGCCGCCGGTGCGGCGGGCGAGGACGCGGGCGGAGTCGAGCGCCTGCTCGGCGGTGTCGACGGCGTCCACACCGCGGCCGCCCGCACCGGCTCCCGCGAGGGCGAGGATCTCGGAGGCGTTGCCGCGGATGATCGCCGGCCGCGCCTCGAGCAGGTCCACCGCCAGAGCGGTGCGGACGGGCAGCGGGCCGACGGCGACCGGATCGAGCACCCAGGGCGTGCCGGCGCGTCCGGCCGCGGCGACCGCCTCGCGAGCACCCTCGCGCTGCTCCGCTCCGGGCGTGCCGAGGTTGACGAGCACCGCGGAGGCGAGGCCCGCGAAGACGCCCGCCTCGCCGGGCAGGTCGCACATCGCCGGGCCGGCGCCGAGGGCCAGAAGGCTGTTGGCGGTGAAGCCGGTGACGACCGCGTTCGTGATGCACTGCACCAGGGGCCCGGCGGCGCGGAGCTCGGCGAGATCGCGACCCACGGACGCCGGGTCGGGCGCCGTGTCGGCGGGGAGGGTCGGGTGGACAGGCGTGCGAATGCTCATTCGCGACATCCCTTCGCTAGTACGAACTAGATCAGGTTCAACGGGTCTTCTCTCAGCCCTGGCGGGCACCCCGTGTCACTGCGCACGACCCTAGCAGCGGGCGCGGGCGCGCTCGCTGCTGCAGTGCGAGAGGAGGGAGCGGGCCGTCGTCGCCCCTTCGCCCGGGAGCGGCCGCTCAGCCGGTGAGGATCGTCGAGTCGCCGCGCGGCCCCACCGCGACGCGGAGGCCGATCGGCAGCCGCTCGCGCATCGCGTCGACGTGGCTGATCAGGCCGATCGTCCGACCGCCCGACCGCAGCTCGTCGAGCGTGCTGAGCGCCGTCTCGAGCGTCTCGGCATCGAGCGAGCCGAAGCCCTCGTCGATGAACATGGTCTCGAGCGAGATGCCGCCGGACTGCGCCGTCACCACATCGGCGAGGCCGAGGGCGAGGGCGAGCGAGGCGAGGAACGTCTCGCCACCGGAGAGCGAGGCGGGCTGCCGGCGGACGCCGGTGAAGGCGTCGAGCACGTCGATCCCGAGGCCGGAGGCGGCGCCGCGGTAGGCGAGCGAGTCGTCGTGGGCGAGGGCGTAGCGGCCGCTGGTCATCGCGTCGAGGCGGAGGTTCGCCGCGGTCACGATCTCCTCCAGGCGTCCGGCGAGGGCGAAGGCCTCGAGGTCCATCCGGCGCGTGTTCTGCCCCCGGCCGGAGACGGTCTCGGCCAGCGCGCGCAGCTCCTCGTGGCGGTGGAGACGCTCACCCAGCACCGCGAGGCGGCCCGCGGCCGTCGCGGTGAGCTCGGCCAGGCGCTCCGAGCGGTGCTCGAGCACGGAGAGGCCGGCTCGCGCCTCGTCGCGACGGGCGGAGGCTTCGCGCGAGCGCCCCTCGGCGTCGGCGAGGTCGACGGCCGTGCCCGGCAGTCCGCGGAGCTCCGGGTCGGCGAGCACCGCCTCCGTCGCGCTCCGCCGTCGCTCGTGCTCGGCGACGACGGCCTCGGCCCGTGCCCGGTCCCCGCTGGCCAGCGCGGCCGACTCGGCCTCCTCGGCGGTCGTGAAGCCGCGCTCGGCGAGGACCTCGGCGAGCTCCTCCCGGGCGGCGGCGGCGGCCTCGGACCGCGAGACGGCCGCCTCCTCGGCCTCGACCAGGGCGACGGCACGGCGGCGCTGGGCACTCAGCTGCTCGACCCGCGAGGCGACGCTCGTCGCGCCGTCGCGGAAGGCCTCGACGCGCTCCCGCAGCAGCCGCAGCGCTTCAGCGGCGAGGGCGGACTCGTCGGCGCGGGCGCGGTGCTCCTCGCGAGCGGCGTCCCGCCCGGACGTGAGAGCGTCGATCCGGGTGCGCAGCCGGGTGCGCTCGCGCCGCAGCTCCTCCATGCGGGCGGCGGCGCGGCGCGCCGAGGCGAGCCGCTCCTCGTGCGCCGGGCGGAGCGACTCCGGATCCGCGTCCTCGCCCACGCGCTCCTCGAGCGCCGCGAGAGCCCGAGCCGCGGCTCCCTCGCGCTCGCGGGCGCCGTCGAGGGCGGCGGCGGCGCGCTCCACCGCGACGCGGGCCCGGTCGAGGTCGTCGGTGCCGACCGTCGTCGGGCCGTCGTGCTCGGCCGGGCGGGGGTGCTCGCACGAGCCGCAGACGGGGCAGGGCTCGCCCGGCTCCAGCCGCTCGGCGAGCTCCCCGGCGAACCCGGCGAACCGGCGCGCGATCAGGGCGGCCTGCTCCGCGGCGCGCTCGCCGTGGACGCGCGCCGCGTCGGCGTAGGCCGTGCCGAGCCGCTGCAGACCCGCCGCAGTGAGATCGCGCTCGAGGGCCGCGGCGATCCTCCGCTCGAGCGCGGCGAGCTCGTCGACGCGCGCGGGGACAGCGGCGGCCTCCCCGGCCAGGGACTCCTCCTCGGCGGCGAGCGCGTCGACGTGGGCGGGCAGCTCGCGCAGCTCCGCCTCGATCCCCGCGAGCGCGGTCGCCGCCGCCTGCTCGGCGCGCGCGGACCGCTCGGTGACGCGCTCCGCGTCGGGGAGCCGGCGCTCCTCTGCCAGCGCCTCGGCGAGGGCGCCGAGGACAGCGGCGAGCCGTTCGGCCGTCTCGGCGGCCGGGCCCCCGGACGCGTCCCCGTAGGCGTCGGCGGCGAGGTCGCGCTGCTGCCGGGCGGCCCGCTCCTTCTCGGCGGCTGCCCGGGCGGAGCGGAGCAGCGGCAGCACGCCGTCGGCCCGGCGCGCGCGCTCGATCGCGGCCCGCTGCTGCTCGACGTGCGCCTCGGCGACCACGAGCTCCTCCGCCTCGATGAGGGCGCGCCGGCGCCGCTCCTGGCCCCGGGCGATGCGCCGGGCCTCGTCGAGAGCGGTGCCCGCGGCCTCGTGCGCCGCGTCGGCCGCGGCGGAGCCGGCCCGAGCCGCCTCGAGCGGAGCGGCGAGCCGCGCCGGCAGCCCGGCGAACCAGGCGGCGTCCGGCAGAGGCGGCTCGGCTCCGTCATCGAGGAGCCGGACGGCCTCGTCCGCGAGCGCCGTCACGGCCGCGCGCTCCTCCTCGAGCCCGACGGCGCTCGCGTCGCGCTGCTCGAGCAGGCGGCGGCGGAGCAGATCGAAGCGCTCGGTCGCGAAGAGCGTGCGCAGGAGACGCTGCCGGTCGTCGTTCTTCGCGAGCAGGAACTCGTGGAAGCGGTTCTGCGCCAGCAGGATCACCTGGAGGAACTGGTCCTTCGTCAGGCCGACGATCCGGCCGATGTCGGCGCCCACCTCCTTCGCGCTCGACGAGAGCCCGACCCAGGTGCCGTCGACCTGCTCCAGCAGCTCGACCTTCGCCGGCTGGGTCGTGGTGCCGGTGCCGCGCCGTTTCGGCCGCTCGTACTCGGGCGAGCGCCGGACGCGGTAGACGCGCCCCGCCGCCTCGAAGTCGAGCTCGGCGAAGGTCTCGTCCTCGGGGCCGCTGTGGTCGCTCCGGAGGCGCGAGGCGGTGCCGTCGAAGCGGGGGACCGAGCCGTAGAGCGCGAACGCGATCGCGTCGAGGATCGTCGACTTGCCCGCTCCGGTGCGCCCGGCGATGAGGTACACGCCCACGTCCTCGAGCCGGTCGAAGTCGACGCACTGCTCGGCGCGGAACGGTCCGAGCCCGGCGAAGGCGAGTCGGCGGATCCTCACCGCAGAGCCTCGGCCTCGACGGCCGCGAGCGCGTCGAGGGTGAGGGCGCGCTCGGTGTCCGTGGCGCCGTGGCCGCCGCGGACGTGGGCGAGGAAGTCGTCGACGACCTCCACGTCGCTCCGCCCGCGGATCCGCTCGGCGTACGCGCGCGGCTCGGCCGCGGCGTGCGGGGGCCGGTGCTCGAGCGTGGCGCAGCCGGGGAAGCGCGACTGCAGGCGCGCCATCGCGTCGAGCGGGCGCACGGGATCGGTGAGCACCGCCGAGACCCAGTCGCCCTCCACCTCGGCCAGGGAGGGATCGCGCAGCAGCTGCTCGAGCTCGCCCTCGATCACGCTGAGCCTCCTCGGCACGGGGAGCGGCGACCACTCGACGCCCTCGAGCCCCTCGGGCCCGATCGTCACCAGCCAGGCGCCGCGCGGCTTCGACGCCTCGCCGAACGAGTAGTGCAGCGGCGCTCCGGAGTAGCGCACTCCCGGCAGCAGCTCGGCGCGTCCGTGGATGTGCCCGAGCGCCGCGTAGTCGGCCGCGGCGAAGTGCTCGACCGAGACGTAGTCGAGCCCGCCCGCCGTGATGTCGCGCTCGAGGACCGCGGCCGGGGCTCCGACCGCGAAGCAGTGCGCGAGCACGACCCAGGGACGGCCCGCCGCCTCGGCGGCGGCGCGCACCCGCGCCATCGCGAAGGCGAGCACGTCCTCGTGGCGGCGCAGCTGCTCCTCCGGGTGCCGGTGGCGGTAGAGGGCGGGCTCGAGGAAGGGGATGCCGTGGACGCCGACCTCGAGCCCGGACGCGTCGCGCAGCACGACCGGCTCGGCGTACGCCTCGGGGTCGGTGAGGACGTGGACGCCCGCTCCGCGCAGGAGCCCGGCCTGGAAGCCGAGCCGGGCGGGGGAGTCGTGGTTGCCGCTGGTGAGGACGACCTCGGCGCCGGCCGCGCGGATCGCCTCGAGCGTGCGGGTGAGGAGGGTGTAGTGCTCCGCGGCGGGCACGGCGGAGTCGAAGACGTCGCCGGCGATCAGCACCGCGTCCACGCGCTCGGCCCGCACCGTCTCGACCAGGGCCTCGAGCACGGTCGCGAGCGCCGCCGTCGTGGAGTGCCCGTGGAAGGTGCGGCCGATGTGCCAGTCCGAGGTGTGCAGCAGCTTCACGGTCGTCCTTCCTCTGCGTCGTCCGGGGGAGCGCCTCCAGGCTAGTGAGGCCCTCCGACACCGGCGGCGCAGCGGACACCTCCCGTTCACCGGGAGGTGCACAATAGGGCGTCGGTCGAGCAGAGGAGATGGTCGTGAAGCTGCCCCGCGTCCCCGCGACGATCCTGGGTCTGGGCTCGCGCACCCGCGCCGCCGCCGAGGACACCGCTCCCATCCAGCGTCTGCGCCCGGACGACGAGCCGGCCCGCACCAGCACGGTCGACAACGCGATCTACCAGGACGGCCGCCGGGTCGTCTCACCCGGCAGCATCCCGGAGGCGCTCGCCGCCCTGCAGAAGCTGCCCGACGCGATGGCGTGGATCGGGCTGTACCGGCCGAACGCGGCCGAGCTCGCCGCGCTCGAGGACGAGTTCTCGATGCACCCGCTCGCCCTCGAGGACGCGATCAGCGCGCACCAGAGGCCCAAGCTCGAGCGGTACGGCAGCGACATGTTCGTGGTGCTGCGCGCCGCCAGCTACTCCGACCAGCGCGAGGAGGTCGACTTCGGCGAGCTCCACCTGTTCGTGGGGTCGAACTTCGTCGTCACGGTCCGCCACTCCGAGAAGCCCGACCTCTCGCTGGTGCGGCGGCGGATGGAGGCCGATCCGGAGCTGCTGCGCGTCGGCCCGGTCGCCGTGCTGTACGCGATCCTCGACGCCGTCGTGGATCAGTACTCGCCCGTCGTCGCCGGTCTCGAGAACGACATCGACGAGATCGAGGCGCAGGTCTTCGAGGGCGACCCGGCGGTGTCCCGCCGCATCTACGAGCTCAGCCAGGAGGTGCTGGACTTCCAGCGTGCGGTCGCTCCGCTGACCGGCATGCTCGGGCGGCTCGTCACCGACTTCGAGGTGTTCCAGTCGGATGTGGAGCTGCGCCGCTACATCCGCGACGTCGCCGACCACGTCGCGCTCGTCACCGAGCGGGTCGACGGCTTCCGCACCACGCTGCGGGAGATCCTGGCGGTGAACGCGACCCTCGTCGCCCAACGCCAGAACGAGGACATGAAGAAGCTCGCGGAGGTGGGCAACCAGCAGAACGACGAGGTCAAGCGGATCTCCGCCTGGGCGGCCATCTTCTTCGCGCCGACCATGATCTCGAGCATCTACGGCATGAACTTCGACGTGATGCCCGAGCTGCACGTGGCGTGGGGGTACCCGGCGGCGCTCGCGGCGATGCTCGCCTCGAGCGTGGTGCTGCACCGGCTCTTCAAGCGGTGGGGCTGGCTCTGAGCCCGCGTCCCGCGACGTGTCAACACCGTGACGGTCCCGGAGGCTCCGCGTAGCGTCGCTCGCGGGCCGTCCGGCCCCTGAACGGAGGGACTCCCGATGACTCCGGAGGACACGACCACGACGGCCCCGCGGCCCCGCTCCCTCTGGCGTGCGGGCGCGGCTCCGATCCCCTCCGACGAGTTCGTGCCGGGCGCGCACTACGACGACGTCGTGGTCGGCGCCGGGCTCACCGGGCTGGTCACCGCGCTCCTCCTGCAGCGGACCGGCCGGCGCGTGCTGGTGCTGGAGGCGCGGGAGGTCGGCGCGGTCACGACCGGGAACACGACGGCGAAGCTCAGCCTCCTGCAGGGAGCGCACCTCTCCCGGATCGCGGAGCGCAACATCCCCGCGGTGACCGAGGCCTACGTCGCGGCGAACCTCGCGGGCTTCCGCTGGCTGCTCGACTACTGCGAGGGCGCGGGCGTGCCGGTGCAGAGGCGCACCGCCTACAGCTACGCGCAGACGCCCGAGGGCGTGGACGCCGTCCTGAAGGAGCACGCGACCGCGCGCCGCTTCGGCCTCGCGACCCGCCTCGTCGGCGAGCTCGACGTGCCGTTCCCCAGCACGGCGGCCGTCGCCCTCGACGACCAGGCCCAGTTCGACCCGATGGACGCCCTCACGGCGCTCGCCGCCGACTTCCGCGCCGCCGGGGGCACCCTGGTGCAGGGCGTCCGGGCCCTCGGGATGCGAGCGACCGCTCCCGTCCGGGTCCGCACCAGCGCGGGCCCGGTGACCGGGGACCGGGCCTACCTGCTCACGGGGGCGCCGATCCTCGACCGCGGCCTGTACTTCGCCAAGATCGCCGCGCTGCGCTCGTACGCGGTCGCGTTCCGCACCGACGCGCCGATCCCCGACGGCATGTACCTCTCGGTCGACGAGCCGTCCCGCTCCGTGCGCGACGCCGAGCGCGACGGCGAGCGGCTCCTCCTGATCGGCGGCAACGGCCACCCGGTGGGGCGCAGGCCCGTCACCTCGGAGGCGGTGGACGACCTGGTCGCCTGGACGCGGCGGTCCTTCCCGGGGGCGGAGCCGGTCGCGCAGTGGAGCGCCCAGGACTACGAGCCGTTCCACCGCGTGCCGTTCGTGGGCTGGCTGCCGCGGGGCCGCGGACGGATCTTCCTGGCGACCGGCTACGACAAGTGGGGGATGACCAACGCGGTGCAGGCCGCGCTGACGCTCGTCGCCGACCTCGAGGGCGGGACGCCGGCCTGGGCGAGGACGCTGCACCGCCGGCCCACGCTGCCGCGGGTGATGGCGGAGGGGCTCGGCGCCGGACTGGCGGTGGGCGCCTGGTACGCCCGCGGCTGGTCGGCAGCGCTCCGCGCGCCCCGCTCGGCCGGGGTGGTGCCGGCGGAGGGCCAGGGCTCGCTCGCCCGCGACGGCCTGCAGCCCGTCGCTGTCTCCACCGTGGAGGGGAGGCGCTGCGCGGTGTCGGCGGTGTGCCCGCACCTGGGCGGGATCGTCACCTGGAACGACTCGGAGCGCAGCTGGGACTGTCCGCTGCACGGCTCCCGCTTCGCAGCCGACGGGACGGTGCTGGAGGGGCCGGCGGTCGAGCCGCTCGCCCCGATGGGCTAGGCCGGCCGCCGGCTCCGCGGAGCCGAGCCGCCGGCCGGCCCCGCAGAGCAGGCGGCTCAGTCCTCGTCCGCTCCGGGCTCCGCGACCTCGTCGCCGTCCGCGCCCGAGGCATCGCCGGTCGTGTGCAGATCGGTGTCGCCCGGGATGCTGAAGTCGCTCAGCGGGTCCAGGGGCTTCTTGTCGTCGGTGTCGTCGCTCATGCCTGCCACCCTACGAGCGTCCGGCGAGGCGCTGCACCGCGGCGACCGGGATCGACAGCCACTCCGGCCGGTTGCGCGCCTCGTAGATCGCCTCGTAGACGGCCTTGTCGAGCTCGAACGCGTCGAGCACCGCCCGGTGCGCGGTGACCGCGTCGCCCGCTTGCTCGGCGTAGCCCTCGAGGAACGCGGCACGGCTCGCCGCCGCCCACGCCGCCCTCGAGGCGCCCGGCTCGGCCTGCTCGTGCGCACCCGCCGCGTAGTCGAAGGAGCGCAGCATCCCCGCCACGTCGCGCAGCGCCACGTCGGGAAGACGGCGCTCGTGCATGGGCCGCAGCGGCTCGCCCTCGAAGTCGAGGAGCACCCAGCCGCGATCGGGCACGGACAGGACCTGCCCGAGGTGGTAGTCGCCGTGGATGCGCTGGAGCCTCGGCCACGGCGCGGTCTCGGCGGCGCGGAACACGGCCTCGATCGCCTCCGAGTCCTCCGCGATCACGGGGACCTCGGCCGAGGCGATGCGCAGGCGACGGCGCATGGCCGCGACCATCCGCTCGACGACCTCGGACGTGGTGTCCTCGGTCGGCATGACCTCCGCCAGCGTCGCGTGCACCTCGGCGGTGGCGCGGCCCAGCTCGCGGGCGGGTCCGGTGAAGTCGGAGTCGACGGCGACCGCCTCGAGGGCGACGCGCCACGCGTCCTGGACCCCGGGGAGGAACTCCTGCGCGAAGGCGAGGTGCCCGAAGGCGCGGCCCGTCTCCTCGCCCTCGTCGTCCCACTCGCCGGTCACGTTGCCGATCACGGGCGGGACGAGGGCGCTCCCGGCGGCGTTGAGCGCCGACTGCACCGTCACGTCCGGGTTGTCGCCGTGGTGGAGGGCGCGGAAGACCTTGACGATCACCGGCGTCGCGTCGGATCCGTCGTCGGCGGTCGTGCGGACGATCACCGAGGTGTTCGACTGCTCGCCGCTGAGCACCTTCGAGGACGCGAACGCCCCGATCGCGGCACCCGGCTGCCGGTGGCCCTCGGCGCGGGCGCCGCCCTGGGCGCCGTAATCGTCGGAGCGGCCGCCGTCAGCGATCATCCCGAGCAGGGCGCGAGCGAACACCGGGTCGCGCGGAGCGTCGTACACGAAGTGCGCGTCGTCGGAGTAGACGAGGGCGTCCTCGAGCCCGGGCACCGGAGCCGCGTGGACGGTCACCGGCACCTGGTACAGCACCGGGCTCGTGCCTGCCCGGTCGATGAAGAGGTGGTCCACCACCTCCGCCTCTCCGGGGTGCAGCGACCAGGCGCCGCGGACCTCCAGCTCGGGGCGCCGCCCCTTGCTCGCGTACCACCTCTGGTCCGCCACCCATGCGGCGATGCGGTCGATCGACAGGCCTGCGCTCATGCTCTTCCCTCCGTCGGCACCCCGAACCCTACTGGCCGCGGACGACGGGCGGAGGGGCTTGCGGCGGGGCGCTCAGGCCAGCTCGAGCACGTCCAGCGTCCAGGCGTACTCGAACGCGATCTCGCGCCAGCGCTCGTAGCGTCCGCTCACCCCGCCGTGTCCCGCTGTCATCTCGGTGCGCAGCAGCGCGGGAGCGCCGACCTCGCGGAGCCTGGCCACCCACTTCGCCGGCTCCACGTACAGCACCCGGGTGTCGTTGAGGCTCGTCGTCGCGAGGATCCGGGGGTACTGCACGCCCTCGCGGACGTTCTCGTAGGGCGAGTACGACTTCATGTAGGCGTAGACCTCGGCGTCGTGCAGCGGGTCGCCCCACTCGTCCCACTCGATCACCGTGAGCGGGAGCGACGGGTCGAGGATCGAGGTGAGCGCGTCGACGAACGGGACCTGCGCGAGGACGCCGGCGAACGCCTCCGGGGCGAGGTTCGCGACCGCGCCCATCAGCAGGCCGCCGGCCGACCCTCCCTGCGCGACCAGGCGGTCCGGAGTGGTGAAGCCCGCGTCGACCAGGTGCCGCGCCGCGGAGACGAAGTCGGTGAAGGTCGTCCGCTTCGCCAGCGTCTTCCCGTTCTCGTACCAGGAGCGGCCCATCTCCCCGCCGCCGCGGACGTGCGCGACGGCGAAGACGACGCCGCGGTCGAGCAGCGAGAGGCGCGCGATCGAGAAGCCCGGGTCGATGCTCGCCTCGTACGAGCCGTAGCCGTAGAGCAGGAGCGGCGCGGGGGCCGAGTCCGGATCGGCGGCGTCGCGGCGCCAGACGAGCGAGAGGGGCACCCGCGTGCCGTCCTCCGCCACGGCCCACTCCCTCCTCTGCACGTAGAGCGCGGGGTCGTAGTCGCCGAGCACCGGCTGCTGCTTGAGCACCGTGCGCTCGCCCGTCGCGACGTCGAGCGCGAGCACGGTCGAGGGGGTGACGAACGAGGTGTAGGCGAGGCGGAGGGAGGGCTGCTCCCACTCCGGGTTCCCCGCCAGGCCCGCGTCGTAGAGCGGCTCGTCGAAGACGATCTCCTCGAGCCGCGCTCCGGCGCCGTCCTCGCGGAGGAGCCCGAGCCGGGTGGCTCCGTCGGCGCGGTACGAGACGACGACGTGCCCGGCGAAAGCGTCGACGCCCTCGATCCGGCGGCCCTCGCGGTGCGGCACCACCACGCGGCGCTCGCGGGCCCGGGCGTCGGCGTCGAGCGACAGGTCGGCCGGCTCCTCGACGATCTCGAAGTCGAGGGCGCCGTCGTTGTGCACGATCAGCAGGCGGTCGCGCCCGTCGACGACGGCGTGCTCGACCTCGTACTCCACGCCCTCGCGGCGCGGCCACACCGAGCGGAACGAGCCGGTCGGGTCGGACGCGTCCAGCAGCAGGCACTCGCTCGTGATCTTGCTCCCGATCTCGATGACGAGGAAGCGGCGGCTGCGGGTGAGGCCCACGCCGATCCAGTAGCGCTCGTCGGGCTCGGCGAAGACGACCTCGTCCGGGGTCCCGGCGCCGACCTCGTGCCGCCAGATCGTGTCGGGGCGCCAGGACTCGTCGACGGTCGGGTAGAAGACGAAGCGCGCGTCGGCGCCGAAGGTCGCTCCGCCGCCGGTGCCCTCGATGACGTCCGGCAGGTCCTCGCCGGTCTCGAGGTCGCGGATGCGGAGGGTGTAGCGCTCGTCGCCCTCGACATCGGTGCCGAAGAGCAGCCGTCGGCCGTCCGCCGAGACGTCGAAGCTGCCGAGCGAGAAGAAGTCGTGCCCCTCCGCCTCCGCGTTGCCGTCCAGGACGACCTGCTCGCCCTCGAGCGGACCGCCCTCGGCGATCGACGGCGGCGTCCAGTCGTCCGGCCCGCTGATCGGCGCCCGGCAGTGCACGGCGTACTGGCGGCCCTCGTAGGAGCGCGAGAAGTACCACCAGGAGCCCTCCCGGACGGGGACCGAGAGGTCGGTCTCCTTCGTCCGCGAGCGGATCTCCTCGAACAGGCGCTCGCGCAGCGGAGCGAGAGGAGCCAGCACCGCCTCGGTGTACGCGTTCTCGGCCTCGAGGTGCGCGATCACCTCGGGGCTCTCCTTCTCGCGCAGCCACTCGTAGTGGTCGACCACCACGTCGCCGTGGTGGCGGCGCTCGAGGGGGACGCGGCGGGCGACGGGCGGAACGGGCGCGGTCATCGCTCCAGCCTAGGGCGAGGGCGCCCCTGGCCGCCCCGGGGTGCCGCAGCGGCGCCGGGCGTGATCACAATGGAGCATGGCCAGCGGTGCGGAGAACGAGTCGGCGACGTCCCGGGCGGGCGGTGCGCGGAGAGTGCAGACCGAGGTCGAGCGCAAGTACGACGTCGACGCGGGCACCCGGCTGCCCGACCTGACAGGCACCGCGAGCGTCGCGAGCGTCCGCACGGAGGAGCCGGTGACCCTCCGCGCCGAGTACTTCGACACCGCCGAGCGCGCTCTGTCCCGGGCGCGGATCACGCTGCGCCGCCGCGAGGGCGGATCCGACCAGGGCTGGCACGTCAAGCTGCCCGGCTCCTCCGGCCGCACCGAGATCCACGCGGAGCTCACGGCCTCGCGCACGGTCCCGTCCGCCGTCCGCGAGCCGGTGCTCGGGCAGGTGGGGCGCGCGCCGCTCGAGCCGCTGGCGCTGCTCGAGACGGTCCGCTCGATCACCCGCGCCCTCGACTCCCACGGGCGGGAGCTCGCCGAGATCGCCGACGACCTGGTGACCGCGCGCGACCAGCGCACCGGCCGCGAGCGGCGCTGGAGGGAGTGGGAGGTCGAGCTCGTCGACGTCCCGGGGGACGAGGGCGAGCGGATCCTCGACGCGATCGAGCAGCGCCTCCTCGCCGCGGGCGCCCGCCCGGCCGCCAGTGCCTCCAAGCTCGCCCGGGCCACCGGCGGCCCGATCGAGGAGACGGTCCCGGATCCGCGGAACGGCGGCGAGGCGGCGCTCGCCGCGGTCCGCTCGCTCCTGCGCGAGCTGCGCGCCGTCGACCCGCGGGTGCGCCTCGAG
Organism: Rathayibacter sp. AY1A3; assembly: GCF_002930975.1. Lineage (NCBI taxonomy): Bacteria > Bacillati > Actinomycetota > Actinomycetes > Micrococcales > Microbacteriaceae > Rathayibacter > Rathayibacter sp. AY1A3. The sequence goes on from NZ_PSTO01000002.1 coordinate 162,631, forward strand.
GCCGACGACGCCCTGCACCGGATGCGCGTGCTCGCGCGCCGGCTCCGGTCCGTCCTCGCCGCCTCCCGCTCCGTGCTCGACCGTGCGGCGACCGACCCCGTGCGGGACGAGCTGCGCTGGCTGGGAGGGGTCCTCGGCGCGGCTCGCGATCAGGAGGTGCTCGCCGAGCGGTTCCGCACCTCCCTGGCGGCCGTCGAGGGCGCCCCGAGCACCCCCTCCGCCCTGCTGGAGGAGATCGAGCACCGGCACGCCTCGGCGCTGCGCCGCGTCGACCGCACTCTGCGCGGCGGCCGCTACCTCGCGCTCCTCGCCTCGCTCGACGCCCTGCTCGCGGATCCGCCCCGCACCGCGCGGGCGGGCTCGAGCGCGACGGCGCTGGTGCGCCGCTCCGTCGCGAAGGACCTCGCGCGCATCTCCGCGGCGGGCTCCGGGGCGGCCGGCGGCTCGCTCGAGGCTCGTCACGACCTGCGGAAGGCGGCGAAGCGGCTCCGCTACACCGTGGAGGCGTGGCGGGCGGTCGTCCCCGAGGCCGTCGGCGCCCGGCGCCGCTCGCTCGCCGAGGCGGGCGAGGACCTCGCCGACGCCCTGGGGGAGGAGCGCGACGCGCTCGCCGCCCGTGCGCTGATCCTGGAGGAGGCCGATCGCAGCGGGGAGGGAGCCTTCGCGCTGGGGGTCGTCGCCGCCGAGGAGCGGCACCGCGCCAGGCGGGCCGCGAAGGCCGCGAAGAAGGCGGGGGACCGTCTGGGGTCGCTCTCGCGCTGACCGTGCGGCCCCGCGGTCGCTGTCAAGCCGACGGCCCGGTCACACGGACGAAATCCACGGCGGATAATGTGAATCATGCCTTCCGTCCGTGCTCTTCCGTCACCGCTCCTGCGCCCGCGCCACTTCGACCGCGACGACGTCGTGGTCCATGCCGGCCTGTTCTCGCTGGTGAACTCGAGTACGACGCCCCGCGCGGCCTGGACCGAGGACCTGATCGCCATCGGCGAGGTCCTCGACGCCGCCGAATTCCCCTACCGCCTCATCCGCGGCACCGACGGCTCGCCCTTCCTCGCGGTGGACCGCGTGCTCGGCGCCGAGCTGGCCACGCTGCTGGCGCGCGCCTTCGCGACCGAGCCCTTCTACGCCAAGACGGTCGACAAGCGGGGCACCCCGCCCCAGCTCCTGGCCGAGGGCGTGCTCGCGCCGTACCCGCGCGCCTCCGTCTTCAAGCTCTTCCGCCCGCGCGTCTCCTCGACGGGATCGCTGCGCTACGGCGCCCGCAGCGGCGTCCGCCTCGAGCTGTGGAAGGTGGGCGAGGAGGAGATCATCACTCCCGCCGAGAACGCGCTCATGCGCAACAGCCTCCCCGTCGCCGAAGCCATCGACGCCCACGTCGAGGCGTACGGCCGCACCTGGCCGACGTTCGAGGGCATGTTCGAGCCGCTCGTCAGCGACATCCGCTTCGAGGTGGACATCGTCTTCTCGTGGGTCGACGGCACCGACCTGGAGTTCCAGCGCGCCCGTGCGGCCCGCATGGCGAGCTACGTGGTGGGCGAGGGCGACGACGCTCCGGCGCGCTTCCGCCAGATCGACGAGCTCAAGTACGCCCTGCGCAGCGTCTACATGTACGCGCCGTGGATCCGGCACATCTACATCGTCACCGACTCCCCGCGCCCGCGCTGGCTGGACGAGCACCCGGACGTCACCCTCGTGCGCAGCGAGGACCACTTCCGCGACCTCTCGGTGCTGCCGACGCACAACTCCCACGCGGTCGAGAGCCAGCTGCACCGCATCCCGGGGCTGGCGGAGCACTTCCTCTACTCCAACGACGACATGTTCTTCGGGCGCCCGGTCGACCCGTCGATCTTCTTCTCGCCCGGGGGCATCACGAAGTTCATCGAGGCGACGACGCGCATCGGCATGGGCGACTCCAACGCCTCCCGCAGCGGCTTCGAGAACGCGGCCCGCGTTAACCGGCGCCTGCTCCGCGAGCGCTTCGGCGCGATGACGACCCGTCACCTCGAGCACGCCGCCACGCCGCTCCGCAAGACCGTGATGGCCGAGCTCGAGGCCGAGTTCGAGCCGGAGTTCACCGCGACCGCCGCGAGCCGCTTCCGCTCCGCGAGCGACGTCTCCGTCACCAACTCGCTCTACCACTACTACGCGCTGATGACCGGCCGCGCGGTCGTGCAGGAGAACGCCTCGGTGAAGTACGTCGACACGACGATGCACCAGGGGCTGAAGGACATGCGCAAGCTCCTCAAGAACCGCGGAGTCGACTTCTTCTGCCTCAACGACGGCAGCTTCCCCGAGATCTCGGCGGAGGCGCGCACCAAGGCCGTCATCGGGTTCCTCGAGGAGTACTACCCGATCCCGGCTCCGTGGGAGCGCGAGGACTGACCGTGGGCTGGGCCGTCGGGGGAGCGGTGGCCGGGCTGCTGCTCGGCCTGGCGAGCTCGCTCGTGTTCCCGGGCATCGGAGTGGGAGCGGGCGTCGGCGTGGGCGTCGCGCTGGCCGCGGCGCTGGCGTTCGCCGGGTGGCTGTTCGCACGGGACCGCGCCGGCGGGCGCTGACACCGCCGGCCGTGTCCGAGGACGCGGTCGACGCGGCGCCCGGAGGCGTGGGAGCGACCCCGACGCCCCGCCGCGCCGCTACGCGCTGACGCCCATCCGCTCCACGAGCGGCGGGTAGAGCTCCTCGTCCCGGGCGACCGGGGCCGCCGTCGCCGCGGCGATCTCGACGCCGTGGTCCGCGAGGATCCGCTGCGTCTCGTTCGCCGAGACGTAGGACACCTCGGTCGAGGCGCCGATCGGCACCACCGAGTGCAGCACCGTGCCGTCGTAGACGTGGATCAGGTTGAACGCCTGGGCGCCGTTGCGGGCGCGGGTCGCTCCCACCGGCACGTTGAGGTCCTGGGTGTAGCAGGTGGCCGACGCGACCGAGACAGGGATGCCGGCGAACATCGCCGTCGACGAGTAGTGCAGGTGGCCCGCGATGATGCTGCGGACGTCGGAGCCCTCGAGCACCTCCGCGAGGGCGGGCTGGTCGCGCAGCTCCACGAGGACCGACAGGTCGAGCACGCTCGGCACCGGCGGGTGGTGCAGCGCGAGGATCGTGCCGTGCGGGGCCGGGCTGGAGAGCTCCTCCGCCAGCCAGTCGAGCTGCGCGTCCGAGATCTCCCCGTAGTGGGCGCCGGGCACGGTGGAGTCCAGCGCGATGATCCGCAGCCCGTTCACGTCGTGCACGCGGTCGACCGGCTGCGTGGTCGGGAGCTGGTCGAGCAGCCCCGAGCGGAACGCGCCGCGGTCGTCGTGGTTGCCCATCACCCAGATCACCTCGGCGCCGAGGCGTGCGGCAGCGGGCTCGACGACGGCGCGCAGCTTCGCGTACGCCTCCGGCTCGCCCTTGTCGGCGAGATCACCCGTGATGACGACGGCCTCCGGACGTCCGCCGGACGCCTCCAGCTCGTCGAACAGGAGCCGCAGCTGGGCCTCGCTGTCGACGTCGGAGCCGTACAGGCCGCCGTCTCCGGCGATGAAGTGGGTGTCGCTCAGGTGAAGGATGAAGTGGTTGGGCCGGGGGTACTCGGCCTGGCGGAGGGACATGATCCTCGGGTTCCACGATCGGCGGGAGCCGGATCACGCGACCCGGCGTCGGCACTTGCGCACTGCTCCAGCGGAGGCGACCCCGCTGCGATCAGTCCATCATCGCGGGGTGAACTCCGGGCCAACACCGGTCGGCGCGTCATCGAACGGTTCTCCCAGGTTGCCGGTCGCTGCGCGGTCCTCCCGGACCCCGGAGGACCGCCGCGATCAGAGCCGGGCGAGCAGCCGCGCGTAGAACTCGATGGCGCGCTCGAACTGGTCGGCCTCGACCGACTCGTCGACCCCGTGGATCCCGAGCTGCTGCCGCGGACTGATCTCGAACGGGATGAAGCGGTAGACGTGGTCGCTGATGGCGTGGAAGTGCCGGGCGTCGCTGCCGCCGGTCTGCACGTAGGGGGCGACGACCGCGTCCGGGAACGACTCCTGGACGACCGCGCGGAGCAGGTCGTACGGCCCGCCGTCGCCGGGCTCGCCCGTGGGGGAGACGGGGGAGGGCTCGTGGGCGACCTTCACCTCGACCTCGACCTCGGGGTCGTCGATGACGGCGCGGATGCGCTCGACCACGCCCGCCACGGTGCCGCCCGGGTTGATCCGCACGTTCGCGGTGGCGCTGGCGCTGGAGGCGAGGACGTTCGCTCCGGTGCTGCCGCGCAGCTCGGTGATCGCGACCGTCGTCCGCAGCATCGCGGCCGAGCGGTTGGAGTGGGCGGCGAGCGCGCCGACGACGGCGTCCGGGTGCTCGTGCGGGCGGGCGTACCAGACGGCGTGGGCCGCGTCCGCGTGGTCGGCCGCCGCGCGCACCAGCTGGGCGATCGGCTCCGGGAGGGTCGAGGGGAACGGGTTCTCGGTCAGGCGGTGGATCGCCCTCGCGAGCCGCTGGGTGGCGAGCAGCCCGGGCGGGGGCGGCGGAGCGGAGGCGTGGCCGCCGACGTCGCGGCAGGTCAGCTCGAGGTTCATGATCCCGCGCTCGGTGACGCCGATCACGGCGATCGGGGTGGTGACGCCGGGCAGGATGCCGCGCCGCACGTTCCCGCCCTCGTCGAGCACGAGGCGCGGGCGGACCCCGCGCGCGCCGAGCAGGGCGACGACCGAGGGGGCGCCGTCGCCCGCCGTCTCCTCGTTGTGCGTGGAGAGGAGGTACACGTCGTGCCGGGGCCGCTCGCCCCGCAGGACGGCCGCCTCGACCGCCTCGAGGAGGGCGACGAGGGAGCCCTTGTCGTCGAGGGCGCCGCGCGCCACGACAGAGGTGCGGCCGTCCGCGGCGACGACCGTCTCGGCCGCGAACGGGTCGTGCGACCACTCCGCCGCCGTCACGCTGACCACGTCGTAGTGGGCCATCAGCACGGCCGGCTCGCCCGGCTCCTCACCGCGCCAGCGCCAGAGGAGGGAGTGGCCGGCGACGGTCTCGGACTCCAGCGCCGCGTGCAGCGCCGGGTAGAGCTCGGCGACGAGCTCCCGGAAGGCGTGGAAACGGCTCCAGTCGGTCGCCGACTCGTCCGAGTGGGACACGGTGTCGACGCGCAGCAGGGCCTGGAAGCGCTCGAGCGCGGTCGTCGTCACCGGGCTAGCCTACGACGGCGGTGCCGGGCCCCCGGCCCGCCGGAGCGGAGGTGCGCGGTGGGGCTGCCCGAGGTCTGCGTCGTCTACGTCCTCCGCGACGGCCCGCGCGGCGCGGAGGTGCTCCTCGGCCGCAAGCGCAGGGGCCTCGGCGAGGGCCGCGTGGTCGCCCCCGGCGGCAAGCTCGAGCCCGGGGAGTCGCCCGTCGACGCGGCCGTCCGCGAGCTGGAGGAGGAGGCGGGGCTCGTCGCCCTCCCGGCCGACCTGGAGCCGCGCGGCGTGCTCGACTACTCCTTCCCCCACCGGCCGGCGTGGAGTCAGCGCTCGCACGTCTTCCTCTGCCGCCGGGTCGCCGGCGAGGTCCGCGAGTCGAGCGAGCTCGCCGCCGCGTTCGTCCCGGTCGACGAGGTGCCCTTCGACCGCATGTGGGACGACGCTCGCCTGTGGCTGCCGGACCTGCTGCGCGGCGGCCCGCCCGTCCGCCTCCGCGTCGAGTTCGGCGCCGACCTCGCGAGCGTGACCTCCTGGGGCCCGACAGCGGGCTCGTGACGACCCGTGCCGGCACCCGGCGGAGTGCACTCCGGCCGGGCCGCTCCCGCCGTGGGACGAGGGTCCGCCGCGCCTGCCGCCGCGGGGCCATCCGCTAGGCTTCCGCTCGGCCGGGGCCCCGCCCATGGCGTCTCTGGACACCACGAAAGGGAAAGAATGACCAGCACGACGGTGATCGAATGGCGTGAGCAGGCTCCTGCCGAGGCAGTGGACGCGCTCGCCGCTCCCGGTGGACTGGTCGTCTGCGCGACCAAGGTCGGCTACATCCTGATGACGACCGACGGTGCGGGCCTCGAGCGCAAGTTCTCGGCCAAGCAGCGCAACCGCAACAAGCCCGGCGTCGTGCTCTGCTCCAGCATCGAGCAGCTCGTCGAGCTCGCGGAGCTCAACGACGAGGTCCTCGCCTTCTACCGGAAGCACTGGGACCAGGACGTCCTGCTCGGCTGCATCCTCCCGTGGAAGGCCGAGGCGGTCGAGCTCATCGACGAGGACGCCCGCGAGCTGGTCCGCGACGGACGCGGCACGAGCTGCTTCGTCATCCGCTTCGGCCGCCCCGCCGAGCAGCTGGTCGCCACCCTGTGGGAGCGCGACCGCACCCTCACCTTCGCCAGCTCGGCCAACCCGTCGGGCGTGGGCAACCGCGGCCGGGTCGCGAACATCGGCGAGCGGATCGAGAACGAGGCGGACGTCATCGTCTCGGCCGACTCGTACGTCTCCTCCATCCAGCCGGACAAGGACGAGGACTCCCGCCACGAGCAGGGCGTCATGGTCTCGATGGTGGACGCCTCGGGCGCCCTCATCCCCGTGCAGGGCGGCGAGCGCTCGATCACCCCGGGCCCCGTGCTGATCCGCCGCGGCCTCGACTACGAGCGCATCATGCTGAACCTCGCCGAGCAGTTCAACTCCTGGGACTACCGCCAGGGCGAGTACTACTGATCCGCTAGCGGATCGCGACGACGGCCGGGCCGGGGCTCGCCCCCGACCCGGCCGTCGTCGTCCCCGGCGTCAGAGCTCGAGCACGTCGCCGGGCTCGAGCGCGTGGTACTCCCCGCCCCCCTCGCGCACGGCCCAGCCGAGCCGGTCGTGGCCGAGCGCGCGTCCCGCCTCCGAGAGGACCTGCTCGTGGGTCGCGAAGGCGTGCCGCGGCGCGATCTCGAGCACGTAGTCCATCGCCTCGGCGATCTTCATCCACGGCGCGCCCGACGGGGCCGCGAGGACCTCGACGTCGACGCCCTCGGGGACGGTGAAGGAGTCGCCGGCGTAGTAGACGCGGCCGTCGACGAGGACGCCCACGTTGTCGATGACGGGGATGCTCCGGTGGATCACCGCGTGGCGGGCGCCGAAGAAGCGCAGCTCGAACGGGCCGACCGTCACCACGTCGCCGTCGGCGACCGTCTCGACGTCGAAGCCCTCGGCGGCGGCGGCGACCCCGGCCGGGCCGAGGATCCGCAGCGACGGGGCCGCGTCGCGCAGGCGCTGCAGCTGCTCCGGGGTCCAGTGGTCGGCGTGCTCGTGGGTGAGCACCACGGCGACGGTGTCGGCCGTCCCCTCGACGGGCCGGGTGAAGGACCCCGGATCGATCACCAGCCGGGCGCCGTCCTCCTCGATCAGGACGGCGGCGTGCTCGAGTTTCGTCAGTCTCATGCCCCGAGCCAACCGCCTCGGCGGGCGGCGGGCAAGGCCCGGGCCGTGCGGAGACCGGATGGGCCGGACGCTCGATTTGCATCGATGCGGATCCGTGTGCAACACTCTTCGAGTTGCAAAAACGCGGCCCCATCGTTTAGCGGCCTAGGACGTCGCCCTCTCACGGCGGTAACGCGGGTTCAAATCCCGCTGGGGTCACCACGGCAACACGAGAAGAACCCCCGGTCTGACCGGGGGTTCTTCTTGTTTAACACCCGGGTGCTCGCCACGCGGCACCCGCTCGACGCATCGCGCCGATCGCCTCGTTCCCGCTCCGCCTCCCCGGGGCCGCATCCCGCCGGATCGGCGCTAGGATCGCATCCGCGAAGGGGAGTATCCCGCCTTTCCGCTCCCGTCAGTACGCACCGCCCCTGCGCGGTGCCGGGGGCGGGACGGGTGACGCGGACCGGCACGGCCGTCCGCTCCCCGGGGAGAGACTTTCGGCCCCCACCCACTCGGAAGGCCCTCATGCTCGATCTGCCCGTCTGGTTCGTGATCGGCTCGTTCGTCGTCCTGAGCCTGATCCTCGCCGCCGACCTGCTGCTGGTCTACAAGCGCCCGCACGTGCCGAGCCTGAAGGAGTCCGGCCTCTGGGTCGGCTTCTACGTCACGCTCGCGCTGATCTTCGCGCTGGCGATGCTGATCCTCGGCGGCGGCGAGCTCGCGGGCCAGTTCGTCGCGGGCTGGCTGACCGAGTACAGCCTCTCGATCGACAACCTGTTCGTCTTCGTCATCATCATGGGCCGCTTCGCGGTGCCGGCGAAGCTGCAGCAGGAGGTGCTGATGGTGGGCATCATCATCGCGCTGGTCTTCCGCGGGATCTTCATCCTCCTCGGCGCGCAGCTCATCGAGAGCTTCAGCTGGATCTTCTACCTGTTCGGCGCGTTCCTGGTCTACACGGCGTGGAACCAGGCGTTCGGCAAGGAGGACGAGGACGAGGGCACCGACAACCTGCTCATCCGCCTCCTGCGCAAGCGCGTGAGGATCTCGGACGAGTTCGACGGCTCGAAGATCCGCACGGTCAAGAACGGCACGAGGTTCTTCACCCCGATGCTGATCGTCTTCCTGGCGATCGGCTCGACCGACCTGCTCTTCGCGCTCGACTCGATCCCCGCGATCTTCGGCATCACGGAGAGCCCGTTCATCGTCTTCACCGCGAACATCTTCGCCCTGATGGGGCTCCGCCAGCTCTACTTCCTGCTCGGCGGCCTCATCGACAAGCTCGAGTACCTCAAGTACGGCATCGCGTTCATCCTCGCCTTCATCGGCGTGAAGCTCGTCCTGCACGCCCTGCACGAGAACGACCTGCCCTTCATCAACGGCGGCGATCCCGTGCCGGTGTGGGACATCGACACGATCACCTCGCTGGTGGTCATCGTCCTGAGCATGACCGTCGCGACGCTCGCGAGCCTGGCGAAGATGCGCCGCGAGCACCGCCACATCGAGATGCACGACGGGCACCCCGAGGTCGTCTCGGACGACGCCCGCTCGGCCGCCGAGGAGAAGTGACCCCGCGATGACGACCACCACCGTCGACCTGCCCCAGGGGGCGCTGCGGCTCGCCGTCAGCAGCAGCACCGACGTCGGTGCCGTCCGCCGGGTCAACGAGGACTCCCTTCTCGCCGACGAGCTGCTGCTCGCGGTCGCCGACGGGATGGGCGGGCACGCCCGCGGCGACCTCGCGAGCGCCGCGGCGGTCGGGGCTCTGCACGAGAACCGGCCGACGGCCCTCGGACCGGTCGACGCGGTGTTCGACCTGGTCGAGGGCGCCAACACGGCGGTGCGCGCGCTGGACGTGGGCGGTGCGCTCTGCGGCACGACGCTCACGGGGCTGATGCTCGTCCTGCCCGAGCCCTCCGGGCCCGCCCGCTGGGCGCTCTTCAACGTCGGCGACTCCCGCGTCTACCGCTGGGACGGGACGGAGCTCGAGCAGCTGACCGTGGACCACTCGGCCGTGCAGGAGCTCGTCTCGGCGGGCCTGCTCACGCGGGAGTCCGCCGAGTCGCACCCGGACCGCAACATCGTCACCCGCGCCCTCGGCGCCGACGAGGAGGTCGAGACGGACGTCTGGACGCTGCCCGTCGTGCCGCGCGCCAGCTACCTGCTCTGCTCCGACGGGCTCACCAAGGAGCTCTCGGACGAGCGGATCGCGGCGCTGTTCGCGCGCCGCGACTCCGGCGACCCGGCCGACCTCGCCCAGGCGCTCGTGAGCGCGGCGGTCGACGCCGGCGGGCGGGACAACGTGACCGTGGTCGTCGTCGACGCGGTGCTCGACGCCCGCGCCTGAGCCCGTCGACCGTGCGCCGCCGGCTCCCGGGAGCGGGGGAGCGCGGTGCTATTCTCGGTCCATGCTGAGCGGCCCGCACCTCCTTCCGTGCCGCGACGAGACCTCGATCTGACGGCCTCCCTCGTCGCGGTGCCTCGCCCGGCCGAGCAGCGACTCCTGAAGGAGAAGGACCCGTCATGACCGAGAAGTCACCCGGCGCAGCCGCGCCCGCGTCGAGCGGAGCGGAACCCCGCTCGCTCGCGGACACGATCCGCACCTCGAGGCCCCGCACCCTCGCCGAGAAGGTCTGGGACGACCACGTCGTCGTCAAGGGCCAGAACGGCGCTCCGGACCTCGTCTACATCGACCTCCACCTCCTCCACGAGGTGACGAGCCCCCAGCCGTTCGACGGGCTGCGCGCGGCCGGGCGCCCCCTCCGCCGCCCCGACCTCACCATCGCGACCGAGGACCACAACACGCCGACCCTGCAGATCGGCCGGCCCATCGAGGACCCGACCAGCAGGGCCCAGATCGACGCTCTGCGCCGGAACGCCGGCGAGTTCGGCGTCCGCCTGCACTCCCTCGGCGACGTGGAGCAGGGCATCGTGCACGTCGTCGGCCCGCAGCTCGGCCTGACGATGCCCGGGATCACCGTCGTCTGCGGCGACTCGCACACCTCGACGCACGGCGCGTTCGGCGCGATCGCCTTCGGCATCGGCACGAGCGAGGTCGAGCACGTGATGGCCACGCAGACGCTGCCGCTGCAGCCCTTCAAGACGATGGCGATCACCGTCGAGGGGACGCTGAAGGAGGGGGTCACGGCCAAGGACGTCATCCTCGCGGTCATCGCCCGCATCGGCACCGGCGGCGGCCAGGGCTACATCCTCGAGTACCGCGGCTCCGCGATCCGGGCGCTCTCGATGGAGGGCCGGATGACGATCTGCAACATGTCGATCGAGGCGGGCGCGCGCGCCGGCATGGTCGCGCCGGACGAGACGACGTTCGCCTACCTGCAGGGCCGTCCGCACGCCCCCGCGGGCGAGGACTGGGACGCCGCCGTCGCCTACTGGCGGACGCTGCCGAGCGACGAGGGCGCGGTCTTCGACGCCGAGGTCGTGATCGACGCCGACGCGCTCGAGCCGTTCGTCACCTGGGGGACCAACCCCGGCCAGGGCGTCTCGCTCTCGCAGTCCGTCCCCGACCCCGAGGCCATCGACGACCTGAACGAGCGCACCAGCGCCCTGCACGCGCTGGAGTACATGGCGCTCGAGCCCGGGACGCCGATGAAGGAGATCCCGGTCGACGTCGTCTTCATGGGCTCCTGCACCAACTCCCGGATCGAGGACCTGCGGGCCTTCGCCGCGATCGTCGAGGGGCGCACCAAGGCGCCGGGCGTCCGCGTGATGGTCGTCCCCGGCTCCGCCCGCGTGCGGCTCGAGGCGGAGGCCGAGGGCATCGACCGGATCGTCACGGCGTTCGGGGCGGAGTGGCGCTTCGCCGGCTGCTCGATGTGCCTCGGCATGAACACCGACCAGCTGCTCGAGGGGGAGCGCGTCGCCTCCACCTCCAACCGCAACTTCGAGGGCCGTCAGGGCAAGGGGGCGAAGACCCACCTCGTCTCGCCGCTCGTCGCTGCCGCCACGGCCGTGCGCGGCACGCTCTCGAGCCCCTCCGACCTGGAGCCGGCGCGCGAGAGAGCAGGAGTCTGACCGTGCAGAAGTTCGAGACCGTCACCGCGATCGCCGCGCCCCTGAAGCGCGCCAACGTCGACACCGACCAGATCCTCCCCGGCGTGTACCTCCGCCGCATCACGAAGACCGGATTCGAGGACGCCCTGTTCCACGGCTGGCGCCAGGAGGAGGACTTCGTCCTCAACCAGGAGCGGTACCGCGGTGCTGGCATCCTCGTGGCCGGACCGGACTTCGGCACGGGCTCCAGCCGCGAGCACGCCGTGTGGGCGCTGCGCGACTACGGCTTCCGGGTCGTGATCTCGCCCCGCTTCGGCGACATCTTCCGCGGCAACGCCGGCAAGCAGGGACTCCTGGCCGCCGTCGTGTCCGAGGCCGACGTCGAGCGCCTGTGGGAGATCATCGAGAGCACCCCGGGAATAGAACCGACGGTGGATCTGGTTGCGCGTACGGTCACCGCCGGTGGCGAGGCCTTCGACTTCGAGATCGACGACTACACTCGATGGCGCCTGATCGAGGGCCTGGACGACATCGGCCTGACCCTGCGCGACGAAGCGCTCATTTACGAATTCGAGACCCGCCGCGAGAGCTGGCGGCCCAAGACATTGCCGGTGAAATAGCGTGAACACACTTCTTCAGGACGCCAAGGCCCTCCAGGACGCCAAGGCCTCGGGAGCCCGCGTGGGGATGACGACGGAGCGGATCACCATCAAGGGCGGTCGGCCGCTGGTGGGGCGCATCGAGCTCAAGGGAGCGAAGAACCTCGTCACCAAGGCGATGGTCGCGGCGCTCCTCGGCGAGACCGCCTCCACCCTCCGCGACGTGCCCGACATCAGCGACGTCCGCGTCGTGAAGGGCCTCCTCGAGGTGCACGGCGTCAAGGTGAAGCAGGGCGCCGAGGTCGGCGAGCTGATCCTCGACCCCTCGAACGTCGAGTCCGCGCACTTCGCCGACATCGACGCGCACGCCGGCTCCAGCCGCATCCCGATCCTCTTCTGCGGCCCGCTCCTGCATCGCCTGGGCGAGGCGTTCATCCCCGACCTCGGCGGCTGCCGCATCGGCGACCGCCCGATCGACTACCACCTCGAGGTCCTCCGCAACTTCGGCGCGGTGATCGAGAAGCTTCCCTCCGGGATCCGGATGTCGGCCCCCGAGGGCCTCCACGGCGCCAAGGTGTCGCTGCCCTACCCGAGCGTCGGAGCGACCGAGCAGGTCCTTCTGACCGCGGTGCGCGCCTCCGGCATCACCGAGCTCTCGGGCGCGGCGATCGAGCCCGAGATCATGGACCTGATCAACATCCTGCAGAAGATGGGCGCCATCATCTCGGTCGACACCGACCGCGTGATCCGCATCGAGGGCGTGGACCGGCTCACCGGCTACTCCCACCGCGCGCTCTTCGACCGCAACGAGGCGGCCTCCTGGGCGGCCGCGGCCCTCGCGACCGACGGCGACATCTTCGTCGGCGGCGCCCGCCAGCAGGAGATGACCACCTTCCTCAACGTCTTCCGCAAGGTCGGCGGCGCGTTCGAGATCGCCGAGGACGGCATCCGCTTCTACCACCCGGGCGGCGAGCTCAAGCCGGTCATCATCGAGACCGACGTGCACCCCGGCTTCATGACCGACTGGCAGCAGCCGCTGGTCGTGGCGCTCACGAAGGCCAAGGGCGTCTCGATCGTGCACGAGACCGTCTACGAGCAGCGCTTCGGCTTCGTCGACGCGCTCGTCGAGATGGGCGCGACCATCCAGATCCACCGCGAGTGCCTCGGCGGGCAGGCCTGCCGCTTCGGGCAGCGCAACTTCATGCACTCGGCCGTGATCTCGGGACCCTCGAAGCTGCACGGCGCCGACATCGTCGTGCCGGATCTGCGCGGCGGCTTCTCGCACCTGATCGCGGCGCTCTCGGCCGAGGGCACCTCGACGGTCTCGAACGTCGGCATCATCAGCCGCGGCTACGAGAACTTCCTCACCAAGCTCGAGCTGCTGGGCGCCGACTTCTCGCTCGACGCGTAGCCGCCCACCGGGACCCCGGTGCCGAGGAGGACGACCGTCCTCAGCGGCCCGGGGTCCTGTCGCGTCCGGGCGCGCCCCACGCGGGCGGTTCCGCGGCCTCCTCCAGGCGTCCCCGGATCCGCTTCTCGAGGAGCGCGAGCGTCGTCTCCGGCGCGGGCCGGAGGCCCAGCGGTCCGGGCGACTCGACCAGGACCAGCGTCAGGCGTCCGCGTCGCGTCCCGGCCAGGACGACCTCGAGGGCCTCGCGCGGACGCAGGCCCACCAGCACCCACCGCCGCTCCAGCCGCGCGATCCGCGCCCAGGGCACGACGACGCCCCAGTCGCCGAAGGAGACGGTCAGTCCCCGGCGGCGCGGCACGACCACCGCGTAGGGCCGCAGCGTCGGCAGCGGGAACCGCGTCTCGATGCGACGGAGGCCCGCCCCGAGCCGGCCGCGTCCGAGGACCGCGACGCCGCCGGTCGCCTCCGCCTCGACGTGGGCGAGCGGTGCCACCGCCACGCGCCAGAGGGCGTCGACCCCGCCGATCACGAGGGTGACGGCCGCCGAGCCGCCGACGAGGACCGCGAGCGTCAGCAGGAGGCCTTCGCCGAGCGCAGCCGCATCGCGTTCGGCCTGCGTGGCGAGCAGCACGACTCCCCACACGATCAGGAGCACCAGGCCGGACAGCGCGATCGGCGAGTCGGCGAGTCGGCCGAGCGGTCGGCCGACGGCGTCCCACGGCGACGGGCGGCGACGCGGACGGGGCATGCCGGTACCGTACCCGGCGGCCGGGCCGCTCATCCCACCGCGGGGCCCCGCTGCTCCCGGGCGTGGGGACGCGGCCCCTCCGATGCGGGATGCGAGGATGGGCGGGTGTCTGAGCGAAGCCGTCCGTCCATCTTCTGGTTCCTCGCGGCGGCGGTGATCCCCGTGATGACCGCCTCGGTCGACCTGCGGATCCGGAACGGCGACAGGATCCCGAGCACCGGGGCCTTCGTGTTCGCGCCGAACCACTACAGCGAGATCGACCCGATCATCACGGGCTGGACCCTGTGGCGCGCCGGCCGCGCACCGCGCTTCCTCGCCAAGGCCTCGCTGTTCTCGGTGCCCGTGCTCGGCTCGATCCTGCGCGGCTCCGGGCAGATCCCCGTCGAGCGCTCGGGCTCGGTCCGCGGCAGCGAGCCGCTGAAGACCGCCAAGGCTCTCGTGGACGAGGGCCGCTCGGTCATCATCTACCCCGAGGGCACCCTCACCCGCGACCCCGAGCTCTGGCCGATGCGCGGCAAGACGGGAGCGGTGCGGATGGCGCTGCAGTACGGGCTGCCCGTCGTCCCGGTCGCGCACTGGGGCGCGCAGCAGCTGATGGGCCGCTACTCCAAGCGGATCACCCTCTTCCGCCGCAAGCGCGTCGACGTGATCGTCGGCGACCCCGTCGACCTGTCCGCCTTCCGCGGACGCAGCCTCGACTCCGCCACACTCAACGAGGCCTCCGCGGTCGTGATGGCGGCGATCACCGCCCTGCTCGAGGAGCTGCGCGGCGAGGCGGCGCCCGAGAAGCGCTGGAACCCCTCCGAGCACAACCAGAAGGGCACGGGTCGCTTTGAGTCCGAGCAGTAGGAAGGCGTCCATCCCCGTGCCCCGCCGCGTCGCCGTCCTCGGCGCCGGCAGCTGGGGCACCACCTTCGCGAAGATCCTCGCCGACGGCGGCTCCGACGTCGTGATGTGGGCGCGCCGCGCCGAGCTGGCCCGCGAGATCACCGAGGCCAAGCGCAACAGCGACTACCTCCCCGGCATCAACCTCCCGCGCAACATCCGGGCCACCGCGCGCATCGAGGAGGCGCTGGAGGGCGCGGACCACGTCTACCTCTCCATCCCGTCGCAGTCGCTGCGGAGCAACCTCGAGGCGATCACGCCGTTCCTCACCGAGCGCACGGTGCTGGTGAGCCTGATGAAGGGCGTCGAGAAGGGCACCGGCCAGCGGATGAGCGAGGTGATCGCGCAGATGCTGCCGGTCGCTCCCGACCGGATCGCCGTCGCCTCCGGGCCCAACCTCGCCCTCGAGATCGCCAAGGAGCAGCCGACCGCGGCGGTCATCGCCTCCGAGAGCCTCGTCACCGCGCAGGAGGTGGCCCTCGCGGCGACCAACCGCTACTTCCGCTCCTACGTCAACACCGACGTGATCGGCACCGAGTTCGGCGGTGTGCTGAAGAACCTCATCGCCGTGGCGATCGGCATCGTCGACGGCGTCGGCTACGGCGAGAACACGAAGGCGTCGATCATCACGCGCGGTCTCGCCGAGATGACCGACTTCGCGGTCGCGTACGGCGGACGGGCCGAGACGATGGCCGGACTCGCTGGGCTCGGCGACCTCATCGCGACGTCGAGCTCGTCCCTCTCGCGCAACAACACGGCCGGGCGCCTGCTCGGCCAGGGCTACAGCTTCACCGACGTGGTGAAGTCGATGCAGCAGACGGCGGAGGGGCTCGCCTCCGTCGCGCCGGTCCTCGAGCTGGCGCGCGCCAGGGGAGTCGACATGCCCATCGTCGAGCAGGTGTCGCAGGTGCTCGCCGGTACGCTCGATCCGAAGGACATCGCGCCGCACCTGACCACGGATTCGGACGAGCCACAGGGTGAGAGGAACCTCGATGACCAGCAAGCTCCGCGTGGCCGTTCTGTTCGGGGGGCGCTCCAGCGAGCACTCGATCAGCTGCGCAACGGCGGCCGGGGTGCTGCGGGCGATCGACCGTGACCGCTTCGAGGTGATCCCCGTCGGGATCACCTCCGACGGCGCCTTCGTGCTCGAGGAGGACCGTCCCGAGAAGTTCGCTCTCGACGCCGCGTCGCTGCCCCGGGTCGAGGACGACGGCTCCCGTGTGCGCTGGCCGGAGTCGGCCCTCTCGCGAGAGCTCACCGTGACGACCGAGGACGGCGCGACGCGCTCGCTCGGCGAGGTCGACGTGGTGCTGCCGATCCTGCACGGCCCGTGGGGCGAGGACGGCACCGTCCAGGGGATGCTCGAGCTCGTCGGGCTGCCCTACGTCGGCTCGGGCGTGCTCGCGTCGGCTCTCGGCATGGACAAGCACTTCACCAAGACGGTGCTGCGGGCCGCGGGCCTCGCGGTGGCGCCCTGGTACCTCGTGACCGAGGCGGAGTGGCGCGCCGACCCGGGCGACGCCTCCTCGGCCCTCGACGAGCTGGGCCTGCCCGCGTTCGTGAAGCCGGCGCGGGCCGGCTCGAGCGTGGGCGTCAGCCGGATCGACGAGCGCGAGCAGCTCGAGGCCGCGCTGGAGGAGGCGTTCGCGCACGACTCGCGGGTGCTGATCGAGTCGGGCATCGTCGGCCGCGAGGTCGAGATCGGCGTGCTCGGCGGCCGCCGCGGTGCTCCGGCCCGCGCCTCCGTCGCCGGCGAGGTGGTCGTCTCCGGCCGCGGCTTCTACGACTTCGAGGCGAAGTACCTCGGGGCGTCCGGCATCGAGCTGGTCTGCCCGGCCGACCTCACGGACGGCGAGCTCTCCGAGATGCGGTCCCTCGCGATCCGCGCCTTCGACGCGATCGGAGCCGAGGGCCTCGCACGGGTCGACTTCTTCCTCACCGCCGACGGCTTCGTCGTCAACGAGATCAACACCATGCCCGGCTTCACGCCGGTCTCGATGTTCCCGCGCATGTGGGGCGCGAGCGGCGTGGACTACCCGGACCTGATCAGCGAGCTGCTCGACTCGGCGCTCGACCGCGTCCCGGTCGCCGCCCGATGACGCCGGCGCTCGCGCTCCGCGTCGAGGCGGGCGCGGCCGCGGCGCCCTTCGAGCAGATCCGTGAGCAGATCACCGCTCTGATCGCCGCGGGCGAGCTGCCGGTCGGCACGCGGCTGCCGCCGGTGCGCGCGCTGGCCGAGACGCTGGGCGTCGCCGCGGGGACGGTCGCCCGCTCCTACCGGGAGCTGGAGTCGGCGGGCCTGGTCGAGACGCGCGGCCGGGCGGGCACGGTCGTCGCGGGAGGCGTGGACGCGCTGGAGCGCGAGCTGCAGGCCGCGGCCGCCGTGTTCGCGTCCCGCGCGCGCGAGCTGGGGGCGACCTCCGATGGTGCGCTCACCGCAGCGAGTCGAGCCCTCGGCGTCTGACCGCTGAGACTCAGCCGGTGGGCGTGTCCGTCGGATCGAGGGTGTCGGCGTCCGAGACGTCGGTGCACTCGCGCGTCTGCGGGACGTAGGAGACGGCGTTCGCGAGGTCGAGCGCGGCGGAGGATCCGGACGCGCGGCTCTGGTCGACGGTGATCTCCACCGCGGGATCGCGACCGTAGGTGGTCAGCGTGTAGATGTCCTCGTCCTTCTGCGTCTCGTCGATGATCCAGTCGACTCCGCTGACGTTCACGCAGAGGTCCGTCGTCGGACCGGGCACCTCGACTCCGCAGTGGAGGATGACGGCGGCCGGGGTGCCCCAGGCGGCGGTGCCCTGAGCGTTCGTCTCGCGCTCGGGCTGCTCCGCGACCACGTCGGGCAGGCGCACCGAGACCTCCGCGCAGCCGGTGCTCGTCGCATCGGCGGCGGGCTCGAGGGCGACGCTGGCCGAGCAGCCCGAGAGCAGCAGGACGGCGGCGGCGGCGAGGAGGGGGGAGCGGAGTCGGCGGGGGGACATCGCCGTCAACGCTAGCGTGTGAACCATGGCAGAGGATCGGAGTCCCACCCTGGCAGAGCTCAGCGAGGGCGAGGTGCTCGCGAGGGTGCTGGCCCGGCTCGGCGGCCCCGGAGCGGAGACCCTCGTCGGGCCCGGCGACGACTGCGCGGTGCTGCGCGCTCCCGACGGCCGCTTCGTGGTGACCACGGACATGATGGTGCACGGCCCCGACTTCCGGCTGGCCTGGTCGAGCCCGGCGGACCTGGGCTGGAAGGCGGCGGCCTCGAACCTCGCCGACGTCGCGGCGATGGGGGCCCGTCCCACCGGGCTCGTCGTCGCGCTCGCGGCGCCCCAGTCGCTGGGCGTCGACGTGCTGGAGGGGATCGCGGGCGGACTCGCCGCCGGCTGCGCCGCGATGGCGCCGGGATGCGGAGTCGTCGGGGGAGACCTGTCCGCCTCCGCGACGCTGACGCTCTCGATCACGGCGTTCGGCTCGCTCGACGGACGACCGCCGGTGCTCCGCAGCGGTGCGAGGTCGGGGGACGTGCTCGCCGTGGCCGGTCCGCTGGGACGAGCGGGGCTCGGGCTGCGCCTGCTGTTCGAGCAGGCGCGGCGGGACGGGGAGCCGTCGGCCGACCTCGCCGCCCGGCTCCGCGAGCGGCATCCGTCCCTCCTCGAGGCGCAGCTGCGCCCGACCGCGCCGATCTCCGCGGGCGAGGCCGCGGGCGGGACCGCCACCGCGATGATGGACGTCTCGGACGGCGTGGTGCTCGACGCCCGTCGGATGGCGCGTGCGAGCGGAGTGGCGATCGACCTCGATGCCGCGGCGGTCGACGTGCACGCGCGCGGGCTCACGGGGGTGGAGGGCGTGGACCTCGACCTGGCGAGGGCGCTGGTGCTGGGAGGGGGCGAGGACCACGCGATGCTCGCGTGCTTCCCGCCCGCCGCGGCGCTGCCGGAGGGCTTCGTCCCGCTCGGGGT